>NZ_JAQREK010000010.1:0-167192 GCF_028599265.1 Pseudoalteromonas sp. Angola-4
ATCAGCTATCAGCTATCAGCTATCAGCTATCAGCTATCAGCTATCAGCTATCAGCTATCAGCTATCAGCTATCAGCTATCAGCTATCAGCTATCAGCTATCAGCTATCAGCTATCAGCTATCAGCTAGAAATTTTGCTCATATTAACTTACGTGTCAAGACGAGCTTGTCTTAAACTGGCGGCTGACGACTATAAAAACAAAAAACCCAAGCCGAGGCCTGGGTTTTTAAACAGTTAACTAAAAGAGTTTACTTCTTCTTTTTAACCGCTTTTTTGTTTGGTAAATCAGTGATTGAACCTTCAAAAATCTCAGCTGCAAGGCCAATAGACTCGTTCAATGTTGGGTGAGCATGAATAGTAAGTGCTAAATCTTCACCGTCTGCGCCCATTTCAACTGCTAAGCCGATTTCGCCAAGCATTTCGCCTGCGTTAATACCCACCATAGCACCACCGATTACACGGCCACTGTCTTTATCAAAGATAAGCTTAGTAGAACCTTCAGTACGAGCAGATGCAATTGCGCGACCTGATGCTGCCCACGGGAATACCGCAGTTTCAATGCTCAAGCCTTGCTCTTTTGCTTCTTTCTCAGTAACACCTACCCAAGCGATTTCTGGGTCAGTGTACGCAATTGAAGGAATACATTTAGGGTCGAAGAAGTGCTTCTGACCAGAGATAACCTCTGCTGCAACATGGCCTTCGTGTACCGCTTTATGCGCAAGCATAGGCTGGCCAACTAAGTCACCAATCGCAAAAATATGGTTTACGTTAGTACGTAATTGCTTATCAACATTAATAAAGCCACGCTCATCTACATTAACACCTGCCTTATCAGCATCAAGCAAGTTACCGTTAGGCGTACGGCCTACTGCAACAAGTACTTTGTCGTAACGTACTGGTTCAGCTGGTGCATTCTTACCTTCAAAAGTAACGTATAAGCCATCATCTTTCGCTTCAACGCCAACAACTTTAGTTGAAAGCATAACATTGAATTTTTTGCTTACGTATTTTTGGTAAATCTTGATGATATCTTTATCCGCAGCCGGAACTAACTGATCTGCAAATTCAACAACATCAATGTCAGAACCCAATGCGCGGTAAACAGTACCCATTTCAAGACCGATAATACCACCACCTAAAACAAGTAGCTTCTCTGGAATGTCTTTAAGCTCTAATGCGCCCGTTGAATCAATTACACGGTCATCTTCTGGGATGAACGGTAAGCTTACAGGTTTAGAACCCGCAGCAATGATTGCGTTATCAAATGTAATAGTTGTAGTGCCGTCAGCACCTTCAACGTCTAAAGTGTTGCTGCCAGTGAATTTACCGTAACCTGGTACAACTTTAACTTTACGCATCTTAGCCATGCCGTCTAAGCCACCTGTAAGCTGGCCAACAACCGACTCTTTCCAAGAGCGAATTTTGTCTAAATCAATTTGCGGAGCGCCAAAAGTAACACCGTGAGATGACATTTCTGCAGCGTCATCAATCACTTTAGCCACGTGTAAAAGTGCTTTTGAAGGAATACAACCAACATTAAGACATACGCCGCCTAATGTTTCACGAGATTCTACTAATGTAACTTCTAAGCCCAAGTCAGCAGCACGGAAAGCCGCAGAGTAACCACCAGGACCACCGCCTAGTACAACAACTTGAGTTTTTAATTCGTTGCTCATGCTATTACCTTAATTGTTTGAACGGGACACTGCCCTAAAATTTAACTGCCATGTTTCTGCATGGGCAGAAAATCAGAGCAATTCACAAATAGTGCAAAGATTGTATCATTGCATATAGTAAAAATCCCAGCTAAAAACAACTGGCTGGGATTTGATTTTGTTCATATTGTAGCGATTACATCACTAATTGACGTATGTCGCTCATGTAGCTAGCAAGCGTTGCGGTAAAGCGCGCAGCTAGAGCACCGTCAATCACACGGTGATCGTACGACATAGAAAGCGGAACCATTAATTTTGGTTCAAAGTCTTTACCATTCCACTTAGGTTTCATTTCAGATTTAGATACACCTAAAATAGCCACCTCTGGTGCATTAACAATCGGCGTAAATGCCGTACCGCCAATACCGCCTAAGCTTGAAATAGTAAAACAGCCGCCTTGCATATCAGATGACGTTAACTTACCTTCACGCGCCTTTTTAGAAATATCCATCAGCTCGCGAGATAATTCAATAATGCCTTTTTTGTCCACATCTTTAAATACAGGAACAACTAAGCCATTTGGCGTATCTACTGCCACACCAATATTGATGTACTTTTTAAGGATAAGGCTTTCACCGTCTTCAGACAATGACGAGTTAAACGTTGGGAACTCAGCAAGTACTTTCGCTACCGCTTTCATCACAAACACAAGTGGTGTGATTTTAACGCCAAGCTTTTTCTTCTCGCTTAACACGTTTTGTTCTTTACGGAACACTTCAAGGCTGGTGATATCAGCTTCGTCAAACTGTGTAACATGTGGGATTTGCACCCAGTTACGGTGTAGGTTTTTACCCGACAGCTTTTGAATACGCGATAGTTTTTTCTCTTCAATTTCACCAAATTTAGCAAAATCTACTTTCGGCCAAGGAATTAAGCCAAGCTCACCACCGCCCGCATTGCCTTTACCAGCAGGTAATTGGCCTGATTCAACTTGCTTAACTAGGTTTTTAACATAGTTTTGCACGTCTTCTTTAACTACGCGGTTTTTACGCCCTGAGCCTTTAACGTTTGCTAAGTTAATACCAAACTCACGCGCTAAACGACGTACAACTGGCGATGCATGAGCATACGCGCTGTTGTTTTCAAAGCTTTCGTTGCTTGCTTTAGCCGCAGGTGCTGCTTGAGCTGGCGCAGACTCGGTTTTTGCAGGTGCAGCCGCTGGCTTTTGCTCAGCCGGGGCTGCTGCTTTTGCTGGCGCACTGCCTGCAACTTCAAAAACAAACACAAGTGAGCCAGTTTTGACTTTATCGCCAGCGGCCACTTTAATTTCTTTAACGGTACCAGCAAACGGGGCTGGTACTTCCATAGCCGCTTTGTCGCCTTCAACGTTTAAGATAGATTGCTCTTCTTCAACCGTATCACCAACAGCAACCATGATTTCAGTTACTTCAACTTCATCATCGCCAATATCAGGCACGTTTACTTCTTTTGTGCTTGGCTCGGCGCTTTGAGTAGTCTCTGCTGGCGCAGATTCTTGCTTTGGCGCATCTGATGCAGGTGCACTTGAGCCAGCTACTTCAAAAACAAACACTAAAGAGCCTGTTTTTACTTTGTCGCCTTCGGCTACTTTAATTTCTTTTACAGTACCGGCAAAAGGAGCTGGTACTTCCATAGATGCTTTATCGCCTTCAACACTTAAAATTGACTGCTCTTCATCTACGCTGTCACCAACAGCGACCATGATTTCTGTTACTTCAACTTCGTCGTCACCAATATCTGGTACAGTTACTTCTTTAGTTGAAGAACCTGAAGCTTCTGCAGGTGCAGATGCCTCAGTTTTAGCTGGCGCTTCTGGCTCACTTTGTGAGCCTGACTCTTCGCCTTCAAAAATCATGATTAACGACCCTGTTGTTACCGTGTCGCCTTCGCTTACTTTAATTTCTTTGACTGTACCTGCTTGCGCAGCAGGTACTTCCATTGATGCTTTATCGCCTTCAACGGTTAGTAGCGATTGATCAACATCTACTTTGTCGCCAACGCTTACTAAGATTTCGGTTACTTCTACGTCATCGCCACCGATATCTGGTACATTAATTTCAATACTCATTGCAAACCTCTTATGCGTACAGTGGATTTAGTTTGTTTGTGTCAATGTCGAACTTTTTAATTGCTTCAACAACCACTGACTTTTCAACATCACCACGTTTAGCAAGTTCAGATAACGTAGCAACAACCACGTAGCTTGCATTAACTTCAAAGTGACGACGTAAGTTTTCACGGCTATCAGAGCGTCCGTAACCATCTGTACCAAGCACTTTATAGTTGCTGCTTGGAATAAATGAACGCGCTTGCTCTGCGTAGTTTTTCATGTAGTCGGTCGCAGCAACAGTCACTGAGTCGTTTAATACGCTAGTGATGTATGGCGTTTTTTGCTCGCTTTCTGGGTTAAGCATGTTGAAACGCTCAACGTCTTGACCGTCACGGGTAAGCTCATTGAATGATGTTACTGAGTAAACATCAGAAGCAATACCGTACTCTTCGCTTAAAATGGCTGCAGCTTTGCGCACTTCAGTCATGATAGTACCTGAGCTTAATAACTGTACGTTGGCTTTTTTACCTTCGTAGCTTTCAAGCTTGTAAATACCTTTACGAATACCTTCTTCAGCGCCTTCTGGCATTGCTGGTTGATGGTAGTTTTCGTTCATAAGCGTTAGGTAGTAGTAAATATTTTCTTGGTTTTCACCGTACATACGACGAATACCATCTTGAATAATTACCGCTACTTCAAATGCGTACGTTGGGTCGTAAGAAATACAGTTAGGAACCGTATTTGCAAGAATATGGCTGTGGCCATCTTCGTGCTGTAGACCTTCACCATTTAGTGTAGTACGACCTGCTGTTGCACCTAATAAGAAACCACGTGCTTGCTGGTCACCCGCCATCCATGCCATGTCGCCAACACGTTGGAAACCAAACATAGAGTAGTAAATGTAGAATGGGATCATAGGTAAATCATTAGTGCTGTAAGATGTTGCAGCAGCTACCCATGACGACATTGCACCTAGCTCGTTAATACCCTCTTGAAGTACTTGGCCTGATGTAGCTTCTTTGTAGTAAGAAACAATATCGCGGTCTTGAGGGGTGTAGTTTTGGCCATGTGGATTGTAAATACCGATTTGACGGAATAAACCTTCCATACCAAATGTACGTGCTTCATCAGCAATAATTGGCACAATGTTTTTGCCAATGCCTTTGTCTTTTAGTAACACGTTAAGTGCACGTACAAAGCCCATTGTGGTAGAAATATCACGTTTTTGCTCTTCAAGTAGCGGCTTAAATGCGTCTACTTCTGGCAGTTTTAGCTCTTCAGTAAATTTAGGAATACGTGTAGGTGTGTAACCTTTAAGTGCATCACGGCGTGCGTGTAAGTACTTGTATTCTTCCGAGCCTTCTTCAAGCGTTAAGTATGGAAGATCTTTAATTTGCTCTTCTGATACTAAATCTTGTAGGCCTAAACGGTCACGTAAGTGTTCAACATGGCTCATGTCCATTTTTTTCACTTGGTGCGCAATGTTTTTACCTTCTGCCGCTTCACCCATGCCGTAACCTTTTACAGTTTTAGCAAGAATCACGGTAGGACGGTCGTTGGTTTGCTCAGCTTTTTTAAATGCAGCATAAAGTTTTGATGGCTCATGACCACCACGCTTAAGCGCAAAAATTTCGTCATCAGTCATATCTGCAACAAGTGCAGCTGTTTCTGGATAACGGCCAAAGAAATGCTCACGTACGTACGCGCCATCTTTCGCTTTATATGTTTGGTAATCACCATCAATTGTTTCGTTCATCAATTGTAGTAATTTACCTGATGTATCTTTAGCTAGCAGAATATCCCATCCGCTGCCCCATACAACTTTAATTACGTTCCAACCAGCGCCTTTAAATAGGCCTTCTAGTTCTTGAATAATTTTACCGTTACCCATTACTGGGCCATCTAAACGCTGTAAGTTACAGTTAATTAGGTAACATAGGTTGTCTAGCTTTTCACGTGCAGCAAAAGAGATTGCGCCGCGTGATTCTGGCTCATCCATTTCACCGTCACCTAAAAACGCGTATACACGTTGGTTTTTAGTGTCTTTTAAGCCACGGCCGTCTAGGTATTTTAAAAAGCGTGCTTGGTAAATAGACGCAATTGGACCTAAGCCCATAGATACCGTTGGGAACTGCCAAAATTCAGGCATTAATTTAGGATGCGGGTATGACGGTAAACCTTTGCCATCTACTTCTTGACGGAAGTTATCAAGCTGCTCAGCCGTAAGACGACCTTCAACAAATGCACGCGCATAAATACCCGGAGAAATATGACCTTGGTAATAAACTAAGTCACCGCCGTCTACCTCATTTGGCGCTTTGAAAAAGTGGTTAAAACACACTTCATAAAACGCAGCTGATGATTGGTAAGACGCCATATGGCCGCCTAAGTCGAGATCTTTTTTCGATGCACGTAATACAATCATGATTGCATTCCAACGAATAATCGAACGAATACGACGCTCAAGGTTTACATCCCCTGGGTACGCCGGTTCTTGATCTACTGGAATAGTATTAACGTAGTTAGTTGTTGTGCCAGTTGGCATATCAACGCCGTCTAAACGGGCTTGCTCTAACACTTGCTCAAGTAAATACTGAGCTCGTTCAACACCTTCTTCGCGCACAACTGATTCAAGAGCTTGTAACCACTCTTGTGTTTCTAGCGCGTCTACGTCAATTTTATTGACTTCAGACATATGGAGGTTTCCTTATGTTTAAAATACGAATGTTGTTAATTTAATACCACGTATACCTAATTTAGTGTGTTCTAAGTACAGCGTATTAGCTTAATTTTGTTTTGTGCGTCTTAAACTACGTTCAATTCGCGAATGCTCTTTACCCGCTTCAAGTAATGCTTCTTCAATAAAGGCTAAATGGGCATTACTTGCTAAACGGGCTTGTTCTGGATTGCCCTCAATTACGGCATCCATTAATAAGCGCCGGTGCTGGGCTAATTGATTGCTAATATCTGGTTTTTTTAATAAAACCGTTAAGTTTTGCAATACATTTTGCTCCAGTAGCGCTTGCATGCCTCGCACTAAGTGAAGTAAAACCACGTTGTGTGAGGCTTCGGCTACACTAAAGTGAAACGCATTAATTGCTTTGGCTTTTAATTGTAAATCGTTATTAACTTGAGCAATTTTATCAAAGCTTTGTTTAACCTTGGTAAAATCGGTGCTGGTACCACGAAGCGCCGCATAATATGCAGCAATCCCTTCAAGTGCATGACGAAATTCAAGTAAATCGAACTGTGATTCAGGATGCTTACTGATCAAATCAAACAACGGATCAGTGAGTCCTTCTTCAAGCTGATTTTTTACAAACGTGCCACCGCCTTGCCTGCGAGTGACCAATCCTTTTGCTTCTAGCTTTTGGATAGCTTCACGCAGTGAGGGGCGAGACACCTCAAACTGTTTTGCTAGTTCGCGCTCTGGCGGCAGTTTTTCACCTGGCGCTAATGAGCCCTCAAGAATCATATTCTCAAGTTGCTGTAAAATAACATCAGATAATTTTGCTGCTTTAATCTTTAAAGACATTAATCAACGTCCACGTTGCATAAATACTAAAAAGCCTAATTTTTAAGGCCTAGAGCTTGACGATTTACCCAAAAGGTAAATTGGTCATACCAAAAATTTTCAATAAGGTATCAAAAAGGCAAATAACTGTCAATTTACGGGTTATTTGAGCAATTAGAGTAGCGTAACGCATTTTGAACGAAGTTCAAACAATGCACAATTGTGGTTGTTTTATTCAAACGTTAACAAGATGAAAACAAATGGTCTGACCAGAGTGAATTAGAATATTCACTCTAGTTGAATTTATTGAAGAAATTAATTTTTGAATCAAAGAAGGTCGTAGCAGTGGGTTTACCCCGCGACTAAACCCTCCCCCGATACTCATCCTAAACGAGGTACACATTGCGCGATGTAAAATCGCGACTACGATAAACCGCCAAATAAAGTAAGCAGTGCAATCAGTACTAAATAAAAAAGCACGTTGCGTTTAACTAATTTAATCATACAAGTGGCTTCAATAGCACATCCGTAATAACGCTGCTCTACTTGCTCAGCCGCAAGCGCTGTACATGTAACTACTTTGCGATTTGGCGTTTTAAAATCCAATACATAATGTAGCCAGTAGCTTGTACCTTTATTAAAGTTACCAATGACTAAATAGCCAAAGCTTGCAACACGTGCTGGCAGCCAATCTAGCCAAAATAATAATTTATGCAGCAGCGTAAAACGATTTGCAAACACCACTTTATGGTTTTCTTTAACTAAATCGGCCAACGTACGCACTATTGCATACAACACGACCCCTGGGGCGCCAAGCATTACAAACCAAAAAATAACGGCGCAATAAAATCTAAAATTAATCCACGCTAAGGTTTGCCCAAATGTTTCTCCGCCCTCTTCATCCTCTAGGTGTTTTTGCCCCATTTGTAGTGCGTATAATGAGGCCGCGGTTTTATCATCCCGCGTTAGTGCATTTAAATACGACTTATATAAAGCGCGGTGCTTAGCACAACCAAAACAAACCAATAAAACCACAACATTTATAGCTAATTGCCACAGTACAAAGTCAGAGAGTACATATATAAGCGCAACAGCCACTACCGGCAAAACTAACCAAATTAAAAAGCCAATTGCCGAGCTAAACAATCCGTTTTCACTAAGTAATTTACCCGATCGATTTAAATAACCATTAACGTAATGGCTTATTTGCCAATACTGTGATCGCGCACCTAAACGCTCAAGTATTAGTGCAATAATTATAGAAACTAAAATCATGATAGCGACTCACTTAATTTGCTTGTTCTAGCCTGCTTATATAAGCAGGCCAATTAAAACTTTCCCCAGGGTCGGTTTTTCGCCCAGGTGCTATATCGCAATGCCCTACTACTCGCTTAGTGGTTATAAGCGGGTAACGGGTCATAATTGCCTTTGTTAGATTATGTAAGCTGGTGTACTGCGTCTGAGTGTAAGGTGTGGTATCTGTACCTTCAAGCTCAATACCTATACTAAAGTTATTACATGCGCTTTGCCCTTCATATTCAGATTGCCCGGCATGCCACGCGCGTTTATTAAATGGCACATATTGAATAATCTCGCCAGTACGTTTTATAAAACAGTGGGCTGACACTCTAAGCCCATTTAAATCACAAAAACTGGGGTGCGCATTACAGTTAATCTCACCCATAAACAGTGCATCAACGTATTCGGTGCCAAATTGCCCAGCCGGCAAGGAAATATTATGAATTACCAACAGCGAAATATCGGTATTTTCAGGGCGCTCATCAAAATGCGTACAGGGCCGCTGCGTTATATTAGCGGCAACTCCGCTTGAATCTATCTGCATTATTTTAATACCACGGTATACATAAACTTGATGCTAAAGGATTTATATAAAGAATGATAGCCATTGCGGTTAGCTAACATTCAGCAGGTAGCATTACTTTTAGTAGCCATGCTATATATGTAGGTGTAATAAACCCCGCCCATTTAAAAGCGCTTCTATTAGTTATTTAAACATAGTAAAATTTGCTTAATTTATTAACACTTATGAGCCTTCATATGTCAATTTCGCACACGCTTATTACTCAACTTGTCACCCTCGCCTTAGATGAAGATCTAAATTATCAATCAGCACAAGACGGCGACATTACCGCGCAGCTTATTCCACAAAACGAGCACGCAAATGCTAAAGTGATTACCCGTGAAGATTGCGTTTTTTGTGGTAAAGACATAATTATAGAAGTGTTTAAACAGGTAGATCCAAGCGTTGAAATTAACGTACTTGTAAATGATGGCGACTTTGTACCAGCAAATAGCACCTTATTTACCGCTAAAGGCGCTGCCCGCGCTATTTTAACAGCCGAACGTACCGCGCTTAACTTTGTACAAACGCTTTCGGGTACCGCAACAACCACTGCAAATTATGTAAAAGAGCTTAGCGGTACCACAACCCAACTGCTCGATACCCGTAAAACAATACCCGGGCTCAGGCTACTTCAAAAATACGCTGTTAAATGCGGCGGCGGTGCAAACCACCGTATAGGCCTATTCGACGCGTTTTTAATTAAAGAAAACCACATAGCAGCGTGTGGCGGTATTGATAAAGCAGTCGCACAAGCCAAGCAAAACCACCCTACAAAACCAGTAGAAGTAGAAGTAGAGTCGTTACATGAACTTGAGCAAGCCATTAATGCAGGCGCCGATATAATCATGCTCGATAACTTTAGTGTGGAACAAATTCAACAAGCTGTTGTCATTACTAATAAGCGCGCTAAATTAGAGGTTTCTGGCAATATGACGCTAGAAACAGTTAAAACTTACTCACAAGCAGGTGTCGACTTTATATCAAGCGGCGCTCTAACAAAAAATTTACAATCCATCGATTTATCGATGCGTTTCGTATAAAATCACAGCAATAACTTTGTCATATTAGTTCTAATTAATTGACAAACCGCATGAAAAGACTTTTAATAACCCAAAAGGATTACTTTGTAACAACTTGTTAAATAAAGTATCCTTTTTAGAAAATTATGTGTGCTTTAAGCATATAAAAAGTGTTAGACTAACCCTGTTGTATTACTTCTTTGAAAAATATAGTAATAAGTAACTGCTTTTTGTTTTAATCTTAAAAAAATACCTAAAAGATTAAAGCAAATGGTCAATATGTTTCCTATATTTAGTCTACTTTGTGTTTAGGTAGCCTGTACAAGTTGCAACATAATGAACTCACATTTAGCTTTTGTGTTTCATACCTAAGGCTAAAAGTACGTGAAAATTTATTTTTAAGTAAATCTGTAAAGTTAATCAGGTAATTTTAGCTTGGCACTGTCGCCACTAACCTGACTACCTTACAAAACATTATCCTTTAGGAGAGGAAACATGAAAACAATGACTCAAAAACAACAGGGTTTCACCCTAATTGAATTAATGATTGTTGTAGCAATCATCGGTATTCTTGCTGCAGTAGCATTACCTGCTTATTCTGACTATCAAGCATCATCAAAACTGACAGCTGGTTTAGCAGAAATCTCTGGAGCAAAAACTGAAATGGAAATTAAAGCTAATAATGGTGAATCGTTCGCTACTATTGGTGCTGCTGGAGGTCTAAAATCTATCAAGGATACAACAACACAAAATTGCACTATTACTGCAGAGCTAACAGCTGGTGTTGGTCAAATAGCTTGTGCTATTGCAAATGCTCCGACTCAAATTAGTACTGCAGTTGTTACTTTAAAAAGGGCTGCTACTGGAGAGTGGACTTGTGAAACTAGTGGTATTACTGATGCTGATGACAAGCTATTAGCTCCTAAGAGCTGCCCTCATGTATAACCTTTAAATTTTTCTATAAAACGCTCTTTGGAGCGTTTTTTTTTGAATTAAGCCTGACTTCACCTACTTTTATTTATGTCAAATTAATAACTTATTCTGGGCGATACCATTTTATGGCAAAAAAACAAGAAGATAAAGGCCTTGATACCTTTCAATGGGTTGGCGTAAGTGCACGAGGTAAAAAGCTTGAAGGAGAGCTAACAGGCTCTAGTGTTGCTCTTGTGAAAGCTCAGCTTAGAAAACAAGGCATTACTCCATCAAAAGTTAAGCGCAAGCCTAAGCCATTATTTGGCATACAAAGTGTTCAAAAAATTACACCTAAAGATATTGCTTTAGTTACACGCCAAATTGCCACTATGCTAATGGCCGGCGTTCCATTAATTCAAGCTATCGAAATGATTGGCTCAGGTTCCACTAACAAAAGCGTTGGTAAATTAATGGAAACCATTGGCGATGAGGTAAAAGCAGGTCAACCTCTCTCACAGGCACTTAGAAAACATCCTCGCTATTTTGATGATTTGTATTGTGATTTAGTCGCCTCAGGCGAACAATCAGGGGCGCTTGATAAAATATTTGACCGTGTTGCCCTTTATAAAGAAAAATCTGAAGCACTGAAATCAAAAATTAAAAAAGCGATGTTTTATCCTATCTCAGTATTGGTTATCGCTGGCATTGTAACTTCTATATTACTTATCTTTGTAGTTCCTCAGTTTCAAGATATATTTGCAGGCTTTGGCGCACAACTGCCTGCATTTACCTTATTTGTTATTGGCATCTCTGAGTTTATGCAAGAATATTGGTGGATGATGTTAATAGCCATTGTTGGCTTTGGCTATGCGTTTAAAGAAGCTAAGCTCAGAAGTTTAAAACTTAGAGATGCAACCGACAGAGCTATATTAAAACTCCCTGTAATTGGTATGATTTTAAATAAAGCAGCTGTTGCCCGTTATGCCCGTACACTTTCGACCACCTTTGCAGCAGGTGTACCACTGGTTGATGCATTAGATTCTGCAGCAGGTGCTTCAGGTAATGCTGTTTACCGCTATGCTATTTTAGATATTAAAGCAGAGGTGAGCTCGGGTAACCAAATGAACTGGGCGATGCGTAATGCTAAAATATTTCCAGATATGGTGATTCAAATGGTGGCTATTGGTGAAGAGTCTGGATCGCTTGATGGTATGCTTGCCAAAGTAGCGACTATTTATGAACAAGAGGTGGATGATGCAGTAGATGGATTATCTAGCTTATTAGAGCCGCTTATTATGGCCGTACTCGGTGTGCTTGTAGGTGGCTTAATTGTTGCCATGTACTTGCCAATTTTCCAGTTAGGTTCTGTAATTTAAAAACATAGCTGTAAGCTGTAAGCTGTAAGCTGTAAGCTGTAAGCTGTAAGCTGTAAGCTGTAAGCTGTAAGCTGTAAGCTGTAAGCTGTAAGCTGTAAGCTGTAAGCAAAGTTTTAAACGCTAATTAATAGCTTGCAAGATAAATTGAATTATAAGAGCTTTTGAACACAGCGAATAAAGCTGGCCTATGATTGGCCTGAAGTTAGGAATTTTAATGGACAATCTTTTTCTTGATATAACCACCGCGATGCAAAGCCAGCAGTGGTTTTATTTTTTGACTGTGGGCTTAGTAAGCCTGTGTATTGGTAGTTTTTTAAATGTAGTTATTTACCGGCTGCCACTGATGATGCAGCGTGAGTGGCAAAGTGAATGCCGATTATTATTAGAAGATGAACTCACAACTAAACCTTCAAAGGCTGGCACCACTGAGCCTTTTAATTTAGTAAAGCCTAATTCTACCTGCCCTAAATGCAAAACCGCGATTAAGCCTTGGCAAAATATTCCAATTATTAGTTGGATTGTGCTTAAAGGTAAATGCGCTAATTGCAGTAACCCAATATCAGCGCGTTACCCGATAGTTGAAGCCATTACCGCACTATTAAGTTTAGTTGTTGCCTACCGCTTTGGTGCTACAGAGCAGGCCCTTTTATATATTTTTGTTACTTGGATTTTAGTCGCGCTCACCTTTATTGATATTGACCACATGTTACTGCCTGATCAGCTCACTTTGCCTTTAGTATGGCTTGCGCTTATAGCCGCTGTAATGGGCGTAACAATAAGCCCGAGTGATGCGATAGTGGGCGCAGCCTGCGGCTATTTAAGCCTGTGGAGTGTGTTTTGGCTATTTAAGCTATTAACCGGCAAGGAAGGCATGGGCTATGGCGATTTTAAGTTACTGGCCGTGTTTGGCGCACTGCTAGGGTGGCAGTCGCTATTAACCATTATTTTGCTTTCAAGCGTGGTGGGCGCCACTATTGGTATTGCCCTTTTAAGTATACAAGGTAAAGACAAAGCAACCCCTATCCCATTTGGCCCCTACTTAGCCATAGCAGGTTGGATAACACTTTTGTGGGGCGCTCAAATTCAAGCGGCCTATTTTAATTTAATTGGTTATTAGTATGAATAAGCCAGCAACTAAAATAAACAATTGGGTATTGGGTTTAACAGGCGGTATTGGCTGCGGTAAAACGGCTGTTAGTAATATGTTTGAAAAGCTGGGTATTTGCGTTGTTGATGCCGATATTATTGCCCGCCAAGTGGTAGCGCCTAATAGCATAGGGCTAAATGCTATTGCTGAACACTTTGGTGAGAGTATTTTACTACCCGATGGCACATTAAACAGAGCAGTGCTGCGCACTAAAATATTTACCAATAATGATGATAAAGAGTGGCTTAATGCTCTATTGCACCCACTTATTCGAGAGAGAATACTAACCGATTTAAATAATGCAACCAGTGCTTATGTTGTATTAGTTGCACCATTATTGTTTGAAAATAAACTTAACACATACTGCAACCGTACTTTATTAATTGATGTACCACTGCCTGTACAGATTGAACGTACGATAAAGCGAGACAATATTAGCCTTGAGCAAGTAAATAGCATTATAGCATCGCAAATGTCGCGTGAAGAAAAACAACAAAAAGCTGACGATATCCTTAATAATGACCGCGATTTATCGCTTGTTCATGCAGAACTTGTTGTTCTTCATAAAAATTACCTACACTATGCGGTATAAAATACAACTAATGCCCCTTAATGCGGTCATAACAACATAAACTCGTAATTTGGTTAGCAAAAAAGGTGTTGATAAACTTGACGAATTTAATCACCTGCTTTTTTCTGATAAATTGTTAACTATTGAAGGACTAAAATAGGTGCGCAATGAATATTAACTCACCGTTATTGAGAAAATTTATAACGCTTGGCCGCATTGATGCCGATACCGTAAAAGCAAAGCAGCAAGAGTTTGCCTCAACCGCTGAGCTTATATCTAAGTGTGGAAAAATAGACAGCAACGACTTAGCTGAGCAATGTATAGACCTATTCCGTGTACCGTATTTTGATTTAAAAGACTTCGACCCTGCACAAATCCCCGAAGACTTAGTTAAAGAAAAGCTAATACGTAAACACCACATTTTACCGCTGGTTCAAAAAGGCAGAAAAGTATACATTGCCGCCTCCGATCCGACCGACTACGGCGCCTTTGAAAACTTTGAATTTAGCACCGGCTTATCGTGCGAAATAGTCGTGGTTGATTACATTCAACTGGATAATAAAATTGAGCAACTTCTTGATGCCGCAGGCAGCTTAGATTTAAGCGCTGATGAATTTAAAGAATTTGCCGACTTAGATAGTGAAGGCCCTAAAGAGACCACACCTAAAGATGATGATAAAGACGATGCGCCCATCATTGTTTATATTAATAAAATTTTAATGGATGCCATTAAAAAAGGCGCCTCCGATTTACACTTTGAACCTTACGAGCATAAATACCGCATTCGCTTTCGTATTGATGGTATTTTGCATGAAGTTGCCAACCCTCCCAATACTTTAGCGAGTAAGCTATCGGCGCGTATCAAAGTCATGTCGCGCCTTGATATTGCAGAAAAACGTAAACCACAAGATGGCCGTATTAAATTAAAGATTACCGAGCGAAAAAGCATCGATTTTCGTGTAAGTACCATGCCTACGTTATGGGGCGAAAAAATAGTAATGCGTATCCTTGATTCATCAAGCGCTATGCTAGGTATTGATGTATTAGGTTACGAAGAGGATCAGAAAAAGCTTTATATGGATGCGCTTGGGCAACCACAAGGCATGATACTTGTGACCGGCCCAACGGGCTCTGGTAAAACCGTATCGCTTTATACCGGTTTAAATATACTTAACCAGCCAGAGCGTAACATTAGTACCGCCGAGGATCCGGTTGAGATAAACCTTGAAGGGGTTAACCAAGTACAAATTAACCCTAAAGCCGAAATGACTTTTGCTAACGCCCTGCGTGCATTTTTACGTCAAGATCCAGATGTAGTGATGGTAGGTGAAATACGTGACCTAGAAACCGCAGAAATTTCAATTAAAGCGGCGCAAACGGGTCACTTAGTGTTATCTACACTACATACCAACTCAGCGCCCGAAACCATAACGCGTTTATTAAATATGGGCGTGCCTGCGTATAACGTGGCAAGCTCTATAAGTTTGATTATTGCCCAGCGCTTAGCTAGGCGTTTATGCCCTAAGTGTAAAACCCCTGAAACACTGCCAGCAGAGGAGTTGGCTCGTCAAGGATTTAGCACAACACAAATTGAAGATATGACACTATACGCACCCAAAGGCTGCGAAAATTGCACCGATGGTTACAAAGGCCGAGTGGGTATTTACGAAGTAATGCAAATTACTCCTGAAATTGCACAAATTATTATGCGCGGTGGCAACTCGCTCGAAATCGCAGAGGTATCGCTACAAGCTGGGTTTAATAACTTGCGATTATCGGGTTTACGAAAAGCCGCCGATGGTTTAACGTCTCTGGCTGAAATTAATCGCGTAACCAATATGTAAAAGTGATAGCCCTATTTAGGGCTAAAACACATTGTAGAGAGTAAAGTATGCCAACAATTGTTAACTGTCCAACCTGTAAAAACAAAGTTGAATGGTCACAGCAAAGCCCACATCGTCCTTTTTGTTCTAAGCGCTGTCAGCTTATTGATTTAGGTGAATGGTCTTTTGAGAACAATAAAATATCAACGCCTATTTCCTCGGCTAACCAAATTAGCCAAGATATGATTGAAGATATTGAAGAGATGATGGCTAAAAACGATGACGACTTTTTTAAATAAGCGTTTTTCACCCTCTTAAACGACAAAAGCCAGCATTAAGCTGGCTTTTTAGTGTTTAATTTATAAATTAATCTCTTTGCTTACGGTGTTTTTTACCCATACGCTTTTGCATTTTTGCAAACTTTTCTTGCTGCTCTGCGTTAAGTACCTGCATTACTTGATGCTGTGTTTTTAGCTTAATTAAGCCAAACTCAGTGCCTTTTTCGTGGCGTGCAGCTAATAGCTCTTTTGCAGCGTTTTCGTCAAATGTTGGTGCGCTAAGTAAAGCATCCATTTTCTCTTTTTGAGCCTTACGCTGTGCTTTACGGGCTTCTTTATCATCGCCGCGCAGTGCTTTCATCTGTGTTTTTTGCGCTTCAAAAATAGCTTCAAGCTTAGTTTGCTGTTCTTGCGTTAAATCAAGCTTGTCGGCACCGCGCTCAGATAATAAAAAACGCGCTTGAGAATGGCCTTGCTTATCGTGCATGCCGCCTTTTGCTAATACGCTACCGGCGCCAAGTGTAGCCGTTGCTAGACCACAAATAAGTACTAATTTTGAAAGTGTATTTACTTTAGTCATAATCATCACCTTAATATTGGATGGATTGAATTTGGTTGTGACTGCTAAGCCAGTAAGTTAACTATACATAACTCAACGCAAAGTAACGCAAAGCAGTGTAAAGGTTGTGTAAAGATTCACTTTTGCACAATTTAAGAAGTAAAATAACCATATAGAAATTGCCTAAGGGTTTGAAATGAAGCTATTAATGATTGATGACGACACAGGTTTGTGCGAACTACTTACTGAATATTTAGCCGCGCAAGGTTTTGACGTACAAAGCGTTCACGATGGCGAGCAAGGCTTAAAGCTTGCTCTATCAAATGACTACGCGCTGATATTGCTTGATGTCATGCTCCCCACCCTTGATGGCTTTGAAGTACTTAAACAACTTAGGCAAACAAAGCTAACACCGGTTATTATGCTCACTGCAAAAGGCGAAGACTTTGATCGCATTTTTGGCTTAGAGCTTGGCGCAGACGATTACATACCCAAACCCTTTAATCACCGCGAGTTACTTGCCCGAGTAAAAGCCATTACCCGCCGTATAGAGCACATAAATAGCCTAAACGTTGCAACGCCTAGCAAAATGAATATAAATGGCATTACGGTTAATTTGGCAGCCCGAGAAGCCGCTATTAACGAGCACACCCTCACGCTTACTGGCACAGAGTACGAAGTACTGGTGTTATTAATTAAAAATGCCGGCGAAGTTGTCAGTAAAGAGCAAATAAGTGAAGAAGTATTAGGCAGGCGCTTAGCTTCATTCGACCGCTCAATTGATATGCACGTTAGCAATATTCGTAAAAAAATAGCTGAGCATATTCAAGGCGAGCGAATAAAAACAATGCGAGGAACAGGTTATGTCTTCATCCAAGGTGAGTGATAAACATTACTTTGCATGGCTAAAGCACCCTCGACATTATTTATTTTTTAAAATATTTATTTGGTTTTGGCTAACAATAACGGGCACGGTGGCTGCGCTTATATTTTTAAGCAACATTACGGCAATTAATGCAGTAAGCACCGAGCCTTTGCGTGGGCCAATGAAAAAAAACCTAATTTATACTGCCAAAAGCATTGAGCGAAGCGCCACTAAGCACAAGCGCACCCTTGCTGATGTTTTGTCGCACCCTAGGCTTTCAAAACGAAAAATTTTATTTTTAGGCGCAGCACAACCCGAAGACGCATTAAGCAATAAAGAGATCCCCGCTGAAATAGATTTAAACTTACTTAGCTTTAGTCAAAACTTGGCACCACAGGTCATTTTCACCGAAAAATACCAAGCTTTCGGCCCTGTTAATATTAGCGTGCCAGAGGGGCAGTTTTACCTCTACGAAATAGACATTAACCACCAACCTCCTTTGCTCATGCGCTTTAAGTTAATGCCGAATTGGATGAAAGTACTCGTGGCTATTTTTGCCTCTTTAATCCTGAGTTTTATTTTTAGTCGCAATTTAATCGCCCCAATTAACAGCCTTAAAAAAGCAGCTATAAAGCTTTCATCAGGCGATTTATCAGCGCGAGTTGCCATACCTGCAAGCAGAAAAGACGAGTTAGGAGTACTTGGGCGCGACTTTAACAGCATGGCTAATCAGCTTGAGCAACTTATTAGTGCTCAAAAGCGCTTACTGGCTGATATATCTCATGAGTTACGCTCCCCGCTTACGCGTTTAAAAATGGCAACAGGCCTTGCACAAATGCAAGCCAACGAAGCAAGCCAATCGTATTTATTACGTATAGAAAAAGAAGCAAACCAGCTTGATAAAATGATTGCTGACGTGCTGCAAGTGTCGCGTTTAGAAGCGCAAAGCCAAACACTGTCACTGCAAAAGCAATCGTTAAAAGATATAGTAGAGCACGTATTAAACGATGCGCAGTTTGAAGCCAAGCAAAATACTAAAACACTTACTTTTAGTGGCAATGCCGATGTAATGCTAAGCTGCGATGAATCATTAATTGCGAGCGCACTCGAAAACCTATTACGTAACGCAATAAAATACGCGCACAGCAACATTAGCTTTAACGTACACTATAACAACCAAATCTATATAGAGATTTGCGACGATGGCCCTGGCGTTCCAAATGAGCAACTTAGCAAGCTTTGTGAGCCCTTTTTTAGGCAATCAGACGCTCGCGACAGAGTAAGTGGCGGCACAGGGCTTGGCTTAGCTATCGCTAAAAATGCTATTATTGCCCACGGCGGTAGTTTAGCGCTATCTAATAAAGAAAAAGGCGGGCTTTGTGCCAATATCACCCTGCCACTAATTAAAGAGTAAGCATGTTTTACAGTACCGAATCAGCGCTTGAAAGTAACCAAGCACGCATTAATCACTTTTACGAAAATGTACTTAATAAAAACTATTTTAATGCATCTGAAGGTAAACTGTTTTTTGCTTACGCAGTGCCAGAAACAGCTAACACTGCCATAGTAATTAGCTCTGGGCGCATAGAAGGGCTTGAAAAATACAAAGAGCTACTGTGGGAGCTTTATACTAATAACTATGCGGTATTTATAGCCGACCACCAAGGGCAAGGCCGCTCGTATCGACCGTTAAAAAATAAGCACAAGGGGTATGTAAAACGCTTTAGTGATTACAGTGCCGACTTAGATTTATTTAACCAACATATTGTAAATAAGCACTGGCAAGGCAAAAAAATATTATTAGCCCACTCTATGGGCGGCGCTATAGCGTACGATTATTTTGCAAATTACTCGCATACTTTCAGCGGTGCGTTTTTATCTGCGCCCATGTTTGATATTTACACTAAAGGTATTCCTAAACCAGTAGCTAAATTTATAGCCAGCGCCGCCACAAAGCTCGGTTTTGGCTACAGTTATGCGCTAGGGCAAAACGATTACAACCCAGAAGAATTTGCGCTTAATACTTTAACCAGCAGCCAAGTGCGGTACAACCTCTTTAGGCTCACTTATCAACAACAGCCACTTTTACAGTTAGGCGGCGTTACATATGGTTGGTTAAATGCAAGCTTTGCTTTTATGTCTGCCGTGGATACCCACACAATCAACCTCCCTATTTTTATTGCCAGCGCACAAAACGATGAAGTGGTTGATAACAACGCGCAACAAAAGCTCGTAAATAGGCTCCCTAATGCCGAGCTGAAAAGCTTTGCAGGGGCTAAGCACGAGTTATTGTTTGAACGCGACGAAATTAGAAAACCTGTGCTTATGCGCTTGTATCAGTTTTGTTCTTCGTTTGATACTTAGGTACCACCGAAAGCGGATCTAGATGAATTAAAATATCAACCTCAGAGTCAAAGCGCTCGGCAAGCGCCTTTTCTACATCGTCAGCCACATTGTGGGCACGTATTAAACTTAAATGATCATCAAGCTCTAAGTGCATTTGCATAAACTTAATTTTACCGCCTTGGCGAGTGCGGATATCATGTACACCGTGTACATCTTTATGTGCGTTAGCAATATCTAAAATACTTTGTTTTTCATCATCTGGGAGTTCTTTATCCATTAGATGATCGGCACTCTCACACGCAATATCCCAACTGTTATAAAGTAAGTAACCGGCAACGCCTATGGCAAACAGCGGATCTGCGTATAACACCCCATAGTACGAGAGCAAAATAGCAAGTAATACCGCGGCATTTAAAATTAAATCCCCTTTGTAATGCACCGAGTCTGCTTTAATAGCGATGGATTCGGTATGCTTAACCACTTTGATCTGAAAAAACACAATCACTAACGTACAAGCAATAGCAAATATACTCACCCACACACCCAACAGTGAATGACTAAGCACAATTGGGTTAAATAATCGCTCAATACCGTGAAACGCCAATAAGCACCCCGACCCTGCTATAAACGCAGCCTGACCAAGTCCGGCTAGGGCTTCTGCTTTGCCATGGCCAAAGCGGTGATCGTCATCTGCTGGGCGCAGTGCATACCCTAGCACTAAAAAGCTCATGGCCGTGGCGGTAATATCCATTAATGAGTCGGTTAATGAGCCAAGCATAGAAGCTGAACCCGATGCCAACCACGCCCAGGTTTTAGCGGCTATCATTAAGCTAACCATAACCATGGTAACTATGCTTGATGTTTTAACCCAAAATTCGTAACTACGGTGATGCACGTTAATATTCACTACTTGCGGTATTCAATGGCGCGAGTATATCATTTTTTTTACCGGTTTCGTGTATACTGCCACTCGTCAAATTATAGATTAATAGAAAGGCGCATTATGCTGGATATCGTTTTATATCAACCTGAAATTCCACCAAATACAGGAAATATCATACGCTTGTGTGCAAACACAGGTTACTCATTGCATTTAATTGAGCCATTAGGTTTTGAGTGGGACGATAAGCGAGTAAAACGTGCCGGGCTAGATTACCACGAGTTTAGTAACGTACAGCGCCATGCCTCGTTTGAAGCCTACCTTGAAAAGTGCCAACCTAAAAAAGTGTATGCATGCACCACTAAAGGCAGCCAGTTTCATCACGAAGCCAGTTATGAAGCAGGTGATTGCTTGGTGTTTGGGCCAGAAACTCGCGGCCTCCCCGATGAGATGATTCAAGCGCTACCTAACGATCAGCGTGTGCGCATTCCTATGCAGCCCAATAGCCGTAGTATGAACCTATCTAACGCTGTGGCGGTATTTGTTTATGAATCATGGCGCCAGCTAGGCTTTCCTAACGCGCAATAAGCACCTTGTACCAAACAATAAAAAAACCGACATAGCGTCGGTTTTTTTAATAGCAAAGCATGTTCATGCTTTTAATAAAGTGGGCATTATATGCTCACTTTATTCAGCGCGCTGCTCTCGGCCTAATAGTGCCATGGCGGCTTCTTTCATATCTTTATTTTCATAAAGTACTTTATAAATTTGCTCAGTAATAGGCATTTCTACACCGGCGCGTTGTGCTAATAAATACACTTCTTTTGTGTTTCTAAAGCCTTCAACAACTTGCCCGATGGACTCAATAGCAGCATCAACCCCTTCACCTTTACCTAATGCCAAACCAAAGCGACGGTTGCGCGATTGATTGTCGGTACATGTTAAGATTAAATCGCCAAGTCCGGCCATACCCATAAAGGTTTCTTGCTTTGCACCTAAGGCACACCCTAAGCGCGTTAGCTCAGCTAAGCCGCGAGTGATCAGTGCAGTACGTGCATTAGCACCAAAGCCCACCCCATCAGACATACCAGCACCAATGGCTATTACGTTTTTAACCGCGCCACCTAACTGAATGCCAATAAAGTCATCGTTGTTATACACGCGGAACGAGCGCCCACAATGGAGTAAATCTGCAAGTTGTTGCGCAAACTCCGTTGAGGTAGACGACACCGATATCGCAGTAGGTAGCCCCATTGCCATTTCTTTTGCAAAGGTTGGGCCTGATAAAACCGCAAGCGGCATCTCATCACCTAGTTCCTGCAGGGCAACCTCTTGTAACAAGCGACCAGTATTTGGCTCAAGCCCTTTTGTTGCCCACGCAACTTGCGCACCTTCAACCAGCGCAGGTTTAATTTGCTGCAATGTATCTGCAAAGGCATGGCTTGGCACAACCACAAGTACAATGGCACTGCTGGCTACGGCTTGTTGTAAATCGGCTTGTAATAAAAGAGTGTCGGGGAATGGTACATCAGGAAGGTAACGTTGATTTTTCCGCTCAGCTGCAAGCGTGGCAACGTCGTCGCTATTGCGACCCCAAAGTGTCACTTGGTGACCATTTCGGGCTAAGCAAATAGCAAGAGCGGTGCCGTAAGACCCCGCTCCTAATACAGTAACAGCTGAAGTTGCTGTACTCATAAATTATGCGTCTGCTGAAACCTGCTCAGCTTGCGCAGTACGTTGTTGCATGTATTGTGCAAATAACGCATCAAAGTTCACTGGCGCAAGGTTAAGCTGTGGGAAAGTACCACGGTTAACAAGATTAGATACGGCTTCACGCGCGTATGGGAATAACACGTTAGGGCAGTATGCACCTAGCATATGTGCTAGTTGTACTTCTTCAAGCTCACCAACTGTAAAAATACCGGCTTGCTGAATTTCACATAAAAACGCAGTTTCTTCACCAATAGAAGCAGTAACCGTTAGTGCTAAAACCACTTCAAACACACCTTCGTCTAGCTTATTAGAGCGCGTGTCTAGGTCTAGCTTAACTTCTGGCGTCCATTCTTTTTGAAAAATCGCAGGCGAGTTAGGCGTTTCAAACGATACATCTTTAGTGTAAATACGTTGAATAGTAAATTGTGCGCCACCTTCTTGTGCTGCTGCGTTTTGATTTTCTTCGTTCATTGTGCTTCCTACGTGTTAGTTTTTATAATTAAAATTAAGCATTTAGCTTAGCGTCAAGTTTACCTTGCGCTTCAATAGCCATCATGTCGTCGCAGCCACCGATATGTTCATCATTAATAAAAATTTGCGGTACTGTGCTTGCACCACCTGCTTTAGCAATCATTTCATCGCGAAGCTCTGGTTGAACACCAATATCAATATTTGTGTACTCAACGCCTTTACTGTTTAAAAGTGCAAGAGCACGTTGGCAAAATGGACAGTACGCTTTGGTGTATAAAACAACATTACTCATAATAAATCCTCTATCGGTACTACTAAACTGATTAGCGACCTGTTGTAGTTGGAAGGCTGGCAGATTGCCACGACCCCATACCACCTGATAATACATAAACCGATTCAAAGCCTGCTTTATGCATTGCATTAGCAATACCTTGAGCAGTCATGCCTGTGGCACATACTAGTATAATGGGTTTGCTCTTGTGCTTTTCAAGGCTTGAAAAGTCAGATTGTTTTGCTTTTTCAGGGCTTAAGTGTTCAGCACCTGCAATACGACCTGCGTTAAATTCTTTTTGAGCACGAATATCAACTACTTTGCCATCTTCACGATTAATAAGAAGTGTTAATTGCTGTGGGTTTATTTCTCTCACTGCTGAAAACTTACTCTTTATCCAGCCGCTTACAATAAGGAATACAATACCAACCCAAGCTAGGCTTAAAATAGGATGATTTGTAATAAATTCAATATATTGTTCCATTCTACTTCCACTATGAAATTATGTTCTAAACCTAAGGCGTGTTGGCCTTTGTGGATTGAAATTTATTCAATCTAGGGGCGATTAAATCGCGGCGCGAGATTTGTAACCTAGTGGGCTAAGTAAAAACCGAGCAACAAAGAGGTAATAGTCCCTAGAAAAAACCCAACGGGCAGCGCATGTTTGGTATTTATGCTACGTTATCGCCTATTTATGGGGAATAACCACACTTCATAGGCTCTGCCTTACCTAAAAACCAAACATACTGCTGTAAATTCAGCCACCAAAGTGCAACACGCCCTAATATTCTAGGTATTTTGTACTTTAGCCACGCAAGTATACCCAAACCAAGTTAAAATGCGAGTTTGCTGCGCTTTAAAAACACATAAAGCACCCCATATATGAAAGTAAGTAAAAAATTTAATATCTTGTTCTCAGTGCTGATTCTGGCGCTAAAACACGGTATGCTAAAACTAACCAGATAACCTTTCGGCGCACAGTACCCATCAACAGGTGCTAATTTTCAGGAGCTATTATGACAGAGCATAAAAAACCACTGGTATTAATGATTTTAGACGGTTGGGGATACCGCGAAGATGAGCAAAGCAATGCGATTCTTGCAGCCAACACCCCCGTTTTAGACAACCTATGGGCAACCCGTCCACGCACATTAATTTCAGGCTCAGGTTTAGATGTAGGCTTACCTGAAGGGCAAATGGGTAACTCAGAAGTAGGCCATGTAAATTTAGGTGCTGGTCGTGTTGTTTATCAAGACTTTACTCGCATTACCAAAGCAATCAACGATGGCGAATTTGACTCAACTCCTGCACTTGTTGAAAACATCGATAAAGCAGTCGCTGCAGGCAAAGCCGTGCATATTATGGGTTTATTAAGCCCAGGTGGTGTTCACAGCCACGAAGATCATATTGTCGCAAGTATTCAATTAGCCGCTAAACGCGGTGCAAAAGAAGTATATTTTCATGGCTTTTTAGATGGTCGTGATACACCACCACGCAGTGCTAAAGCATCAATAGAGCGTATAGAAGCCTTATTTGCCGAGCTAAATTGTGGCCGCTTAGCGTCTCTTGTGGGCCGTTATTACGCCATGGACAGAGACAACCGTTGGAACCGTGTAGAAAAAGCCTACAATGTAATGGCATTAGGTGAAGGCGAGTTTAATTATGCTGATGGTGTGTCGGCATTAGAAGCCGCCTATGAGCGCGACGAAAACGATGAGTTTGTAGCACCAACCACCATTACGCCACAAGGCACTGAAGCAGCACAAATTAATGATGGCGACACCATCATCTTTGCTAATTTTAGAGCCGACCGTGCCCGTGAAATCACCCGTGCCTTTGTAGAGCAAGACTTCGATGGGTTCGAAAAGAAAAAATCACCACAGTTAAGCGCATTTGTAATGATGACAGAATACTCAGCCGATATTGATGCCCCTGTCGCATTTGGCCCTACGCCATTGGTAAACGTATTAGGTGAATGGCTTGAAAAAAATGGCAAAACGCAGCTACGTATTTCTGAAACAGAAAAATACGCTCATGTTACGTTTTTCTTTAGTGGCGGACGCGAAGATGAATTTGAAGGCGAATCACGCGAATTAATCCCTTCTCCACAGGTTGCCACTTACGACCTTCAGCCAGAAATGAATTCAGAAATGCTAACCGACAAACTTATTGAAGCTATTAAAAGCGGTAAGTTTGATGCCATTATTTGTAATTACCCGAATGGCGATATGGTGGGTCACTCTGGTGTGTTTGAAGCCGCGGTTAAAGCCTGTGAAGCTGTTGATGCATGTATAGGCCGCGTGGTAGAAGCGCTAGATGAGTTTGGCGGTGAAGCACTTATCACAGCCGATCACGGTAATGCAGAGCAAATGGCAAATACTGCCACGGGCCAAGCTCATACCGCTCACACTAGCGAGCCAGTGCCATTTATTTATGTAGGACGCGATGCAACGCCAAGTGAAGGCAAAGCATTAAGTGATGTAGCACCTACTATGCTACACCTCATGGGCATGGAGCAACCAAGCGAAATGACCGGTACGCCAATCATGACGTTGAAATAAAACATGAGCAAACCAGTAAATTGGTTTAGTGTTTATACATTTGTATTGGTTTCGTTAGTGGTTGCACCTGCAACCGCTAACGAAAACCGCACTAAAAAAGACCTATCTGAAGTGCAATCTGCATTAGAACAAAGCCAAGCAGAGTACAACGCACAGCGAAAAAAAATTGCCGCACTGCAAAAAAACTTAAAAAAACACGAGTTAGAAATAGCTAAAAATGCCAAAGCCCTCAATATGGCTGAGCAATCAGTAAAAGAAACCGAGCAAAAACAACAAGCACAGCAACAAAAAGCACAGCAATTAAAAGCGCAACACGTGCAATTTCAAGCCATTTTAGCGGCCCAGCTAAAAAGTGCTTACATGGCTGGGGGCGACGACTACCCCAAAATGCTTTTAAACCAACAAGACACAGCTAAATTTGAGCGTACCTTAAGCTATTACAACTATTTAAATAAAGCGCGCATAGAGCAAATTGAAGAGCTTAAAGTACTACAACAACAAATTGCAGAAAACCAAGCCGCACTTGCCAAAACCAAACAAAAATTAGCCGCCTTATTTGAAGAACAAAAAAGACGCCAAAGCGCGCTAGTAAACGCCCAAAGCGAGCGCCAAACTAATCTTAAAAACTTACAAGCACAGCTCAATAGCACTAAAAGCTCGATTAATTACTTAAAAGACAACGAGCAAACATTAATCACCACCATTGAAGAACTTGAGCAAGAGAAGACTCAAAAAATTGAATTACTCGGCCTTAATAAAAGTAAAGGCAAGCTTAATTGGCCCAGCAAAGGAAAGCTAAAACACACATTTGGTCAGCGCAAACATGGCGGCATAGACTGGAAAGGCGTGTTAATTGGTGCAAAAGAAGGCACTAATGTAAACAGTATTAATAATGGCCAAGTTGTTTTTGCTGATTGGCTTAAAGGCTTTGGCTGGGTTATTGTGGTTGATCATGGTGAGGGCTTTATGAGCCTATACGGCCATGCGCAAACATTATTAAAAGATGTGGGCGACATGGTTCGAGAAGGCGAAACGCTGGCATTAGTAGGTCAAAGCGGCGGACAATCGAGTTCTGGTCTATACTTTGAAATACGCCACAAAGGACGCGCAGTAAATCCTGTTAAATGGTGCAGACGTATTTAAGTGAATAAAACAGCTGCACCGCATTAGGAGCAGCTGATGACTCAAAAAATACCACAAACACGCTCATTTCCCTCTTCCCGTACGCGCTATTCGTTTTTATTGTGCGCATTAACCTGTATTGCTATTTTTTGTTTTAGCAATTCATTACTTGCCAGCTCAGTTAAAGATCTTAAAAGTCAGCAAATTTCTGAAATACTCTTCAACATTAAAGCCTATTATGTTGATGACTTATCACTGACAAAAGGTGCACAGGGTGCCTTTAATAATCAGCAAGTAGAAATTTTACTCGACCAGCTAGACCCTTATTCTAAATACCTCAATGAAAATGACTTAGACGCTTTATTTAATAATACAAATGGCCATTACACTGGCGTGGGCATTGAAGTGAAAGACATTGACAGTGACATTACTATTGTTGGTGTTGTTAAAAACTCCCCAGCCAAAAAGGCCGGTATTTTAGCGGGCGATATTATTGTTAGTGTTAATGATATAAACACGCAAACAGGTAGCTTAGAGCAAGTAGCTGCGTTGATAAAAGATACCCGCTTTAACGCGGTTAAACTAACAATAAAGCGCGCAGGGCAGCAGCAACCAATTAGCTTTGCGGTAAACCGCAAAGAAATAAACTTAGAAAGCGCCACTAGCCAATTACTCGACTCAGGCACTGGGTATTTAGCCATAAATAACTTTTCTAATCACACCTTACATGAAGTGGCGCTGCAGGTAGCTGCACTTAAAAATGATTATCGCACGCCCCTTAAAGGGTTAGTTATTGATTTACGTGACAACCCAGGTGGTACTTTACAAAGCGCAGTGGCGGTAGCGGATCTATTTTTACAAAGCGGCACTATCGTCACCACTAAAGGGCGCTATTACGACGCTAACCAAGCCTACTACGCTAAACGAGGCGACATACTTAAAGGCTTGCCTATTGTGGTGCTTATTAATGAAAATTCGGCCTCTGCGGCTGAAATACTCGCCGCTGCTTTAAAAGATAATAAGCGTGCTACAGTGGTTGGTAATCAGTCTTATGGCAAAGGATCGGTGCAATCTTTGATCCCACTTGGTGATGGTAATACAGCGCTAAAATTAACAACTGCTAAGTACTTTACACCTGCGGGCGTATCGATTGAAGGCGTAGGAGTTACCCCCGATGTAGCAATTGCGCAAGCAACCCTTCCACAATCAAATAAAGCCGTTATAATAAAAAATGAGCAGAACAAAAATGCACCACAATTTGAACATGAAATACTGGGCGACTTACAGTTAGTAAAAGCTAAGCAATTACTTAGCATGCAATAGTAAATAATCTGAACTCTAGGTAAGCGATTTAATAACAGAATAAATATTAACACTATTAGATTCTGCTATTCTCTAGCTATAAGTTTTAAGTAAATTCAACGCAGTTAGCGCTAAAAATAGCTGCTGAGATAGCTTTATTACCCGGCGCTGAGATTAAATACTCTTAATAAATTAAAAAGATAATAAAAACTATAAACGTGAAAATAATAAAATGGCTGTTGTTGGCTATCTGCTTTGTATCTAGCACTACTTGGGCAAAGCAAATAGCCATCGTAATTGATGATATTGGCTATCATCAGCGAGATTTAGAATTTCTTTCCTTACCAGGGCAATTGTCGTATTCAATTTTGCCCCACACACCCTACTCTCAAATTTTTGCCACACTTGCCAGCCAAGCAAATAAAGAGCTTTTATTGCATGTACCTATGCAAGCCTTAAACGGTAAAGCACTCGGCCCTGGCGGGCTCACCGTAAATATGGATAAAGAACAGCTACAAAAAACTTTAGGCACTGCATTGGCAAGCTTACCGCAAGTAAAAGGGGTTAATAACCATATGGGGTCGGCACTCACTCAACAAAGCCAAGCCATGAAGTGGACTATGGAAGTACTTAAAAAACGTAATTTATTCTTTTTAGATAGCCGTACTACCGACTTAAGCCAAGCGCAAAATGCAGCAAATTTTATCGGGGTTGAAAATATTGGCCGCCATGTGTTTTTAGACAATATAACCACGCATGAGCAACTGCAGCAAAGGCTGGATGAGCTAAAATATAAAGCGACTAAACATCACTTTGCCATAGCGATTGCCCACCCCTACCCAGAAACAATCGACTTTTTACGCCAAGCGCTACCTGAGCTCACCGAGCAAGGCTTTGAGTTAGTTCCGGTATCGCAACTAGTGCATAAAAAATACATACAATTAGCACAGGCGCAAGGTAAAGGAATCAACGCTAGGTAGCTTTAAGCGGTGTTTTAAGTATATTTAAGCCATACAACTAAGCTGACAAAAGCAATATTAAATAGCTAAAACGTTGATTAAAATACTTATAGCCACAAAGCAAAAGCCCCGCATATTAATGCAGGGCTTTTTAAGTTTTACATTTTTTGCGCTATTAGCTCATAGCACTTTGCAGCTTTTTCATCGCTGTTTTTTCTAGCTGGCGAACACGCTCAGCAGATACACTGTATTTTTCAGCAAGCTCTTGTAGTGTTGCTTTGTCATCAGACAACCAGCGTGCACTAACAATGTCTTGTGAGCGTTCGTCTAGCGTTTTAAGCGCGCTAAATAATCGAGTATGTGACTGCTCTTGCCATTGTTGCTGCTCAATATCGTCAGCTAAATCAGCTGAGCCGTCTGTTAAATATTGTACTGGTGAATATGTACTTGTTGGTGCGTCGTCGTTATCGTCGCCCGTTAAGTCAAAGCCCATGTCTTGGCCGCTCATGCGCGATTCCATTTCACGAACTTCTTTTTCACTCACACCTAGCTCATTCGCTACAGTGCTTACTTCAGCTTGGTTAAACCAACCTAAACGTTTTTTGTTTTTACGAAGATTAAAAAACAATTTACGTTGCGCTTTAGTGGTCGCAACTTTTACGATGCGCCAGTTTTTAAGCACAAACTCATGAATTTCTGCTTTAATCCAATGTACAGCGAAAGACACTAAACGTACACCCACACTCGGGTCGAAACGCTTAACCGCTTTCATCAGGCCTATATTGCCCTCTTGGATTAAATCGGCTTGCGGTAAACCATAACCCGAGTAGCTTTTAGCAATATGTGCTACAAAGCGTAAATGCGACATAATGAGTTGCTTTGCAGCACTAAGATCGCCTTCTTCTTGAAGTCGTGTTGCTAGCTCTTTCTCTTGCTCAGCTTTAAGCATAGGAATTGTGCTAACCGCTTGAAGGTAGCCGTCCATACTTGCGCTTTGTTGCCCAACTGTAAGTGCCATTGCGTATAAATCTTTACTCATTTTTCACCTCGGTGATAAACATTTGAAACCATCTTAGCACTCTTTCTCTAAGAGTGCTAACCCCAATTTAAAACTTTTTTTAAGCGTAAATCAAGCGGTTTTTTAGTGTATGTTAAGTCTACTACATGCGACTGAATAAGTGATGAACTAAGGGATTGCAAGAGATTAGCGCAAGCGTAACAGCGCATTTACAACTAATCTCATTTGAGGATAATAATATACAAACATGACATTTTTGAGTCAGTCATTAGCAGCCGTACTTATACTTTATCAGGCTCAATTTCTTTAATATATCGGTTTACCGATAAGTAAGAACCAATAAAGCCTAAGCTGGTTGCTAGTAATACTAATGCGCCAAACTCATTAAGCGTTAAACCAATTAACGAAAAGCTTGTTTGATACACGCCTGCAACGCTGCTTACTGCGCTAGTTAACCACCACATCATTAAGGCAATACAAATAAATGCAAACAAGCCCCCTATAACGCCATACCAAATGCCGGTCCACAAAAACGGAGCGTGTATAAACGTATTGGTAGCACCTACTAACTTCATTACTTGTATTTCTTCTTTTTTATCCATAATCGATAAACGAATCGTATTACCAATAATAAGCGTGACAGAGGTAAGAAGTAATAAAGCAATTGTGATAACGCTTTCTTTTAATAAGTCTAATAATGCATTTAGGCGCTCAAGCCAAGCAATATCAAGCTTACCAAAATCTACTTCGCGCTCGTTCTCAAGCTTTGTAAGCAGCGCTTTAGCCGCATTAGGCTGGCGATGCCGCTTAGTAGGTGTCACTAATACAACATCGGGTAGTGGGTTGCTATCTAGGTATTCTAAAGCTTGCCCAAACCCCGACACATCTTTAAATTCAGTTAATGCTTGCTGCTTAGAAATAAATTCAACACTTTCTACCTCGGCGTAAAGTGCTAAACGCTTTACTAAGGTTTGTGTTTCTTGTTCGCTCATACTTTCTTTTACAAAAAGCGATATTTCACTGGCTTCTTCAAACCCGCTACTGACTTGCTGTACATTTTTTACGACTAAATAAAGCGTTGCAGGCAATGTTAAACTTAGCCCAAGTACAGCAATTGTCATTAATGATGCAAGTGGCGTACGCCACATTTCACCTAAACTGTGCACCCCTTGGCGAAAAATATTTATAATAAAAAAATAACCGCCAGCTATGGCTGATTTTTTTTGTTTATCGTTTGAGTTTTGGCGTCCTTTAAATAACAAGCTCACAGCGTGCCCTCCGCAAGTGGGTCTTCAAGCATACGGCCATCTTTTAAAGTCAGGCTACGGTATTTTAAACGCGACACTAGGCCAAGGTCATGTGTTGCTATAAGTACTGTCGTACCGTGTTTATTAAAATCTTCAAATAGCCTTAATATTTCCATAGAGAGCTCGGGGTCAAGGTTACCCGTTGGTTCATCAGCTAATAAAATAGGCGGAGAGTTTACAATCGCTCTGGCAATACCTACGCGTTGCTGCTCACCACCTGAGAGTGTAGAAGGATGACATTTAACTTTATCTAACAGCCCTACTTTATCTAGCGCACCATGAACTCGTTTAGCGATTTGTTTATGATGAGTGCCTTCAATAATCAACGGCAGTGCAACGTTATCAAACACAGTGTAACGCTCTAACAAACGATGATTTTGAAAAATAATACCAATATCGCGGCGTGCATAAGGAATTTGCCGAGAATTAACTTTATTTAAATCAACACCATTAATTAGCACGTTGCCTGCTGAGGGGCGCTCCATTAAGCTAATGAGCTTTAATAAGGTACTTTTACCCGCACCACTGTGGCCTGTTAAAAAAGCCAGTTCGCCAGGCTTAATATGAAATGTAACTTTTTCGAGAGCGCGATGCCCACCCGGATAGGTTTTACTTACTTGCTGAAAATTTATCATTTTTTATTATGCCAGTCCCAAATTAGTAAAATGGAATTCCTTAGCTAGGGCCTGTTGACCTTTCAGGATTGAAATTTGCTCTGCCTAGAGACTATTTAATCGCGGCGCAAGGTTTATAGCCCAGAGGGCTAAGTAAAACCGAGCAATAAAAAGTAAATAGCCCAAAGGGCAGCGCATGTTTAATCTCAAAAGATAAACAGACCAAAAAAGGGAGCAAGCTCCCTTTTATGTATTAAGCGTCATCCTCATCTTGGCTAAATAAAGCGTCAATAAAGTCATCGCTTTTAAATGCGCGTAAATCATCAATACCTTCGCCAACACCAATGTAACGAATAGGAATATTAAACTTATCTGCAACCGCAAATATAACCCCACCTTTAGCAGTACCATCAAGTTTTGAGAGGGTAATACCGGTTAAACCAACACATTGATTAAATAAGTTTACTTGGCTAATTGCATTTTGACCTGTACCCGCATCAATGGTTAGCATAACTTCATGCGGTGCATCAGGGTCAATTTTCTTCATTACGCGGGCTATTTTTTCCAGCTCTTGCATTAAGTTGTCTTTATTTTGCAAGCGCCCTGCTGTATCGGCAATTAATACATCTACATTACGCGCTTTAGCGGATTGAAATGCATCAAACACCACCGAGGCACTATCTGCACCAGTGTGCTGGGCAATAACAGGAATGCTGTTACGATCTCCCCACACTTGCAGCTGCTCTACGGCTGCTGCACGAAAGGTATCACCTGCGGCCAACATAACCGACTTACCTTCATTTTGAAATTGCTTAGCTAACTTACCAATGGTTGTCGTTTTACCTACACCGTTTACACCGACCATTAATATAACAAATGGTTTTTTATCAGCACGTATCTCAAGCGGTTGCTCAGCTGTTTTAAGCATTGCGGCCATTTCTTGCTTCATTAATTCATAAAGCGCATCGCCATCTTTAAGCTGCTTGCGATTGGCGGCATCAGTAAGGCTATCAATCAGCTTCATGGTGGTATCAACACCTAAATCGGCGGTAAGAAGCTGTGTTTCTAAATCTTCAAATAAATCATCGTCTATTTTTTTACCACTAAAAATAGAAGCAAAGCCAGAACCTATATTTACACGGGTTTTTAATAACCCTTTTTTAAGACGTGAAAAAAAGCCTTCTTTTTTAGGCTTTTCGGCAAGTTTAGCTTCTTCTTTTGCAAGCTCTGCCGTAATGCGCTCTTGCTCTAAACGATCAGCTTCGGCCTCTGCTGCAATACGTTCTTGCTCTGCACGTTCAGCTTCTGCCTGTTCTTGTGCAATACGCTCTTGTTCTAAGCGTTCAGCCTCTGCTTGCTCTGCTGCAATACGCTCTTGTTCTAAGCGCTCAGCTTCTGCTTGCTCGGCGGCAATTCGCTGTTGCTCTAAACGCTCGGCCTCTGCTTGCTCTGCTGCAATACGCTCTTGCTCTACACGTTCAGCTTCTGCTTGCTCTGCAGCAATTCGCTGTTGCTCTAAACGCTCAGCTTCTGCTTCTGCAGCAATACGTTCTTGCTCTGCGCGTTCAGATTCTGCCTGTTCTTGTGCAATACGCTCTTGTTCTAAGCGTTCAGCTTCTTCTTGTTCTGCTGCAATACGTTCTTGCTCTAAACGTTCAGCTTCTGCTTGCTCTGCTGCAATTCGCTGTTGCTCTAAACGTTCAGCTTCTGCTTGCTCTGCTGCAATTCGCTGTTGCTCTAAACGCTCAGCTTCTGCTTGTTCTGCTGCAATACGCTGTTGCTCTACACGTTCAGCTTCTGCCTGTTCTTGTGCAATACGCTCTTGTTCTACACGTTCAGCTTCTGCTTGCTCTGCGGCAATTCGCTGTTGCTCTACACGTTCAGCTTCTGCTTTTTCTGCTGCAACACGCTCTTGCTCTAAACGCATTTTCGCTTCTTGCTCTACTAAACGAGCGGCTTGTGCTTGTTGTTGCACCTGTGCTTCAGCTTGCTCTTTCGCAAGTAACTCAGCGTTGGCTTTTTCAATTGCTAATTTTTCATCTTGCTCAGCTTGCTCGCGCTCTGTGTCTAAACGTTGTTGCTCAGCTCGCTGTGCAGCCATGCGCTCTTGCTCTAAACGCATTTGCGCTTCTTGCTCAGCTAAACGCGCAGCTTGTGCTTGTTGTTGCGCCTGTGCTTCGGCTTGCTCTTTTGCAAGCAACTCTGCATTAGCCTTTTCAATTGCTAAACGCTCTGCTTGTGCTTTTTCAGCAGCAATACGCGCTTGTTCTTCACGCTCTGCTTCGGCCTTTTCTGCCGCTAAGCGCTCAGCTTCTTGTTGCTGAGCTAATGCCTGTTGTTTATCAGCTTCTGCTTGTTTTTTATCTGACTTACCAAAACCGAGCCAAGACATGAATTTACTTTTTTTTGCCATACTTGCTAATAACCACTTATAAAAATCTGATAAACTAAAATTTGAAATAGCTTGGTGTGGCTCAGCAAAGCGTGCCGGCCAAACAACCGTTCAAAACGTAAGTGCTAAATAGTAACACTTTTAATGCGGTTGAAAAATGAAGCTAAACGTAAACTACGCACAATATTATCTGAGCTAGATCCCTTATACCATTTTTTAGTGACCTAAATGAGAAAAAAAACAACGATAAATAAAGCAATTAGCAAATCTACTGACGGCTTTATTAGAGTAATCAGCGGGCAATTTCGTGGCCGTAAACTGCCGGTAAAAAATGTAGAAGGGCTACGCCCAACAACAGACCGCATTAAAGAAACCGTGTTTAATTGGTTAATGCAAGATACGCGCGATGCAACAGTACTCGATTGCTTTGCAGGCTCTGGCGGGCTTGGCTTTGAAGCGCTGTCTCGGTTTGCTAAAAGCACCACGTTTATCGAACTAGATGCCTCGGCTGCTAAGCAAATTGAGCAAAACATTAATACTTTAAAGCTTGAAAATGCACAGGTAAAACACACTAATTCACTCTCATATTTAGAGCAAAAGAATACAAATTCACCATTTAATTTAGTTTTTGTTGACCCACCATTTCGTAAAAACTTAGCGCAAAGTAGCTGTGATTTATTAGAAAATAACCAATGGCTTAGCGAAGACGCGCTCATTTACGTTGAGGTAGAAACCGAACTAAGCAGCTTTTCACAACCAGATAACTGGCTGTTAATTAAAGAAAAAAAAGCAGGGCAAGTATTCTGTAGGCTATACCAACGCCTGCCAAATTAACACTATTTAAGCCGCTGCATTTCTGTTAATATTATCCTTTACATGTGGTGTTGCTTCGGATTACAATACCGCACCATTTTTGAACCACTTGATCAATGTTTGATCAACTTGAGCAACGCTCATAATTTAGGTAGGTGAATTTTTAATGCCAGTAATTAAAGTAAGAGAGAACGAACCGTTTGACGTAGCACTTCGTCGCTTCAAGCGTTCATGTGAAAAAGCAGGTATCCTTTCAGAAGTTCGTCGTCGCGAGCACTATGAAAAGCCAACAGCTGAGCGTAAGCGTAAAAAAGCTGCAGCGGTTAAGCGTCACATGAAGAAGCTTTCTCGCGATAACGCACGTCGCGTTAAATTATACTAATAGTATTAGGTCTTGTATAAATGAGCCTTTTAATAACGCTAAAAGATGCGCAAAAAGATGCGATGAGAGCGAAAGACAAACAACGTCTTAACCCTATTCGCATGGTGCTTGCCGCAATCAAGCAACGTGAGATTGACGAGCAAATAACACTAGACGACGCAGGTATTACCTCCGTTATAGTGAAGCTTGTTAAACAACGTCGTGATTCTTACACTCAGTACAAAGATGCTGGGCGTGAAGATTTAGCCGAAATTGAAGCCAATGAGATCGCAGCACTAGAAACTTTTTTACCTCAACAATTGAGTGAAGAAGAAATAGTTGCCCTTATTGATGCGGCTATTGCTGATACTAATGCAGCAGGTATGCAAGACATGGGTAAAGTAATGGGCATAATCAAAAGCAAAGCCGAAGGACGTGCCGATATGGGCAAGCTTTCTGGTTTAATTAAGCAACGATTAACAGCCTAATACTCCCACATACACAAAGTATGATTAAAGCAAACCGAGCCTAGTGCTCGGTTTCTTCGTTTGAGTAGACAAACAAAACGCTTTTAAGTAATGCTCGTGCATGTAATTAAGTGATTTATTGTGTAACTACAAAAGCGCATCGAGGGCTGGGTAAAATGGGTTATTTAGGGCTATCACTTACTGCGCCTGCACTGCTCTACCTTCAATATCCTAGCTTTGTATGCTGTTAGCGTCAGGTTTAGCACCTGAAAATGATTAAGTATTATTGCCCATGGATATAATGTAACTTTTTAGCTTACCGATACCCCTTTTATAAATGCGCGCATTGTGTTGAAATTACACCTCACCAATTGTTAGGACTACTTACAAAACATGGCTGGAAAGATCCCACGAAATTTTATTGACGATTTACTCGCCAGAACAGATATTGTAGAGCTAATAGACTCTAAAGTTGGTCTTAAAAAAGCAGGTAAAGACTACCAAGCTTGCTGCCCTTTCCATAACGAAAAATCCCCCTCGTTTACTGTTTCTCAAGATAAACAGTTTTACCACTGCTTTGGCTGTGGTGCTAATGGCAACGCTATTTCGTTTGTTATGGAATACGACAAGCTTGAATTTGTTGATGCTATAGAAGAGCTCGCAAGCCTTTTAAATTTAGACGTACCTCGCGAGAAAGGCAGTAGCTCAGCACCTGAGCGCACGGCAGCGCAAAAGCGCTCAGATTACGATTTAATGTTACACACAGCACGCTTTTACCAGCATCAATTAAAGCACCACAGTAACTCTGCTGCGGTGATTGACTATGTAAAAGGGCGTGGTTTAAGTGGCGAAACCGTTAAAAAGTTTATGATTGGTTATGCGCCGAGCGAATGGGAAGCGCTGTGCCAACAACTTGGCCGAACAAAAGAGCAAAAAGAACAGCTGGTCGAGCTTAAGCTCGCCTCCGAAAAAACACCAGGTAGGCAGTTTGATTTTTTCCGCGATCGGTTAATGTTCCCTATTCGTGATAAACGTGGCCGTGTTATTGCCTTTGGCGGGCGTGTAATGCAAGCCGACCAAGGGCCTAAATACCTCAACTCACCAGAGACCCGCATTTTTCATAAAGGCTTTGAGCTATATGGTCTTTATGAGGCAAAACAAGCACATAAAAAGCTTGAGCATGTACTTATTGTAGAAGGTTACATGGATGTAGTTGCACTTGCAGAGCAAGGTATTGAATATGCCGTAGCTGCGCTTGGTACCGCAACAACAAGCGAGCATATGCATACGCTATTTAGAACCACCGACAAAGTTATTTGTTGTTACGATGGCGACAGAGCGGGCCGCGACGCTGCATGGCGAGCACTAGAAAATGCCCTGCCCTACTTAAACGATGGCAAAGCATTACACTTTGTATTTTTACCTGACGGCGAAGACCCCGATTCACTGGTTCAGCAAGAAGGTAAAACACAGTTTGAGCAACGCTTAAGCCAAGCAGATGATTTTACCAAAGTGTTATTTAATAAGCTTAGCCAAGAAGTAGACCTAACACTCGACTCAGGCAAAGCGAAGCTATTAAGTGCCGCTTTGCCTTTAATTGAAAAAATTCCGAGTGAATTTTACCAAGAAAATATTTTAGAGCAGTTAGGGCGATTAATTGGCCGTACGCGTGAGCAGCTAAATAGCCGCTTAAAAACACCAAAGCAACAACACGCTGTTGAGCGAAAATTTAAAATTACCCCAATGCGCCAAGCTATTGGTATTTTAATTCAGCACCCACAGTTAGCTAAAAGTGTGCCCCATTTGCCAGAATTGGCGCAAATGAACATAGCGGGTATTGGTTTGCTACTGCGCTTACAAGAGCGCGCACTGCAAAAAGACAATGCGAACACAGCAGTTTTACTCGAATCATTTAGAGATTCCGAGGATTACGAACCGCTAGTAAAGCTTGCCACATGGCAGCACCAAATTAGTGATGAGCGTTTAGAGACTGTTTTTCAAAATACTTTTAAATTTATTGAAGATCAGTGTTTAAATTATCGACTAGAGACCCTATTAATAAAGGACAAGACACAGGGCTTATCAAGTGATGAAAAACTAGAATGTCATTTACTTATGACAGCGCTAAAAGCGAGTAACAGCTAGTCAGACTTGATTTAAACTGTTATACTGTGCTATTCACTGCGTCACATTATTAAAGTTAGTTAAAAGGCTAACTCTATGATGACGCCTGTTGTATCAACTTATCAGAGTGGAAGAAACAATCTCTATGGATCCAACTCCTCAGTCACAATTAAAACTTCTGATTCAAAAAGGTAAAGAGCAAGGCTACTTAACTTTTGCTGAAGTAAATGATCACCTTCCACAAGACATAATCGACTCAGATCAAGTAGAAGATATCATTAGCATGATTAATGACATGGGTATCAAGGTTAGCGAAAACGCGCCTGATGCTGATGAATTAATGATGCAAGAAACCACGACAGACGAAGACGCAGCAGAAGCTGCTGCTGCAGCCCTTGCAACTGTAGAAAAAGAAATTGGCCGTACAACTGACCCAGTCCGCATGTATATGCGTGAAATGGGTACTGTTGAACTTCTTACACGTGAAGGCGAAATTGTAATCGCTAAGCGTATTGAAGAAGGTATCAACCAGGTACAAATTTCTGTTGCCGAATACCCTGAAGCGATTACTTACCTACTTGAACAGTGGGATAAGTTTGAAGCAGAAGAAATGCGCTTAAGCGACATTATTTCAGGCTTTTTCGACCCTAACGAAGACGAAGCGCAAATCTCAGCAACTCACATCGGCTCTGAATTAAGTGAAGAGCAACTTGATGAAGACGATGATGAAGATGACAAAGACAGCGATGACGATGAAGACGAAGAAGAAGTAGATACAGGCCCAGATCCAGAAGAAGCCCGTATTCACTTTGAAAACTTACGTGATTTATACGTTAAAGCTCGCGCTACCTTTGATGAAAAAGGGCGTTCGCACCCAGATTCTCAAGCCGCTATTTTTGAAATTGGCGAGCTTTTCAGAACCTTTAAATTAGTACCAAAACAGTTTGATCGCATGGTTAACAACATGCGTGAAATGATGGATAGAGTGCGTATTCAAGAACGCCTTATCATGAAACAAGCGGTACAAATTGCTAAGCTACCTAAGAAAACGTTTATTAAGCACTTTGCTAATAACGAAACTGACTCAGCGTGGCTAGACCTAGAAATAAATGCTAACGAAAAACATTCAGCTAAACTTGAAGAAGTGAAGCCTGAAATTATTCGTTGCATCCAAAAGCTATGTGTAATTGAAGAAAGCACAGGCTTAAGCATTGAGCGTATTAAAGACATTAACCGTCGTATGAGCATTGGTGAAGCAAAAGCGCGCCGTGCGAAAAAAGAAATGGTTGAAGCTAACTTACGTCTTGTAATCTCAATTGCTAAAAAATACACAAACCGTGGTTTACAGTTCTTAGATTTAATCCAAGAAGGTAACATCGGCTTGATGAAAGCGGTAGATAAGTTTGAATACCGCCGTGGTTATAAGTTCTCAACTTATGCTACGTGGTGGATTCGCCAAGCGATTACCCGCTCAATTGCTGACCAAGCAAGAACAATCCGTATTCCAGTACATATGATAGAAACGATTAATAAACTTAACCGTATATCTCGTCAAATGTTACAAGAAATGGGTCGTGAGCCAAATCCTGAAGAATTAGCAGAACGCATGATGATGCCTGAGGATAAAATCCGTAAGGTACTTAAAATTGCTAAAGAGCCAATTTCGATGGAAACACCAATCGGTGATGATGAAGATTCGCACTTAGGTGACTTTATCGAAGATACCACTATTGATTCGCCAATCGACTCGGCAACAATGGAATCTCTTCGTGGCGCAACAAACGACGTGCTAGCAGGCCTTACAGCCCGTGAAGCTAAAGTACTTCGTATGCGCTTTGGTATTGATATGAATACCGACCACACCTTAGAAGAAGTAGGTAAACAGTTTGACGTAACACGTGAGCGTATTCGTCAAATAGAAGCGAAAGCACTGCGTAAATTACGCCACCCTTCTCGCTCTGATTTACTAAAAAGCTTTTTAGACGCTAAGTAATTTAGCGCTTCATATAAACTAAAAAGGCCGCTGTAGCGGCCTTTTTTCTATTTAAAGGAAACAACCATGGCTTGGATCCAAATCCGTATCAATGCCAATGCTGCTACCGCAGATGCAGTGAGTGACTTATTAATGGAAGCAGGCAGCGCCTCTGTTACTTTTATTGACGCTAAAGACACACCTATTTATGAGCCTAAAATTGGCACCGTTGAGTTTTGGGCCGATACCACTGTAATTGGTCTATTTGAAGCCAATCATGATATGAACGCGGTAATTGCATTACTTAAGCGTCATGATGAAATTAAAGACACGCTGGTATACAAAATTGAGCAACTAGAAGATAAAGACTGGGAACGTGAGTGGATGGATAACTTTCACCCAATCCAGTTCGGCGAAAAACTGTGGATCTGCCCAAGCTGGCGCGACATTCCAGACCCAGATGCAGTTAATGTACTGCTCGACCCAGGCCTTGCGTTTGGTACGGGTACACATGCAACAACGGCACTGTGCCTTAAATGGCTAGAAAGCCAAGATTTAACCGGCAAAACGGTAGTTGATTTTGGTTGTGGATCGGGCATTTTAGGTATCGCAGCCATAAAACTTGGCGCAGAGCGCATGATAGGTATTGATATTGACCCGCAAGCACTAGAAGCAAGCTTAGATAACGCACAACGTAATGGCGTAGCCGATAAGCTTGAGGTATACCTACCAGAAAACCAACCTGAGTTTAGTGCTGATATTGTAGTCGCTAATATTTTAGCGCAGCCGCTGCGTGAGCTTCACAGTGTAATTTTGGGATTACTTAAACCGGGTGGCAAAATTGCTATGTCGGGCATATTAGAAGAACAAGCCCAATCGGTTGCCGATATTTACGCACCGTTTATTGAGCTTGACGATATTGCACTAGAGGGTGATTGGACCCGTGTAAGCGGCACAAAAAATAGCTAACCGCATACATTTATAAATTTAGAGTTTTAACTCAAAACTTGCATGTAAAGCCTGTATTTAACAGGCTTTACTATTTTTTTACAGTTAGAAAATTAGCATGCATAATTTGACAAAATTATTTTTTGTTTAAATTTCAAACAAATCGACCCACTTGTCATGCGGTTATCAAAAGTCAATACGAAAAGGGCAAAAAAAAGTCACTTTTGTTCAATTTATAGCCTTTGATTTTTCCTAAAAAAACCGTAAACTTAGCGCCCCTTGAAAAGAGGCCTATTGAATACAGTGCGTATCGGTTCATACCAACTTGAGAATAATGTAATAGTCGCGCCAATGGCAGGTATTACAGACAGACCATTTAGACAGCTTTGCCGCCGCTTAGGCGCAGGCTTGGCCGTGTCTGAAATGTTATCGTCAAACCCGAAGGTTTGGAAAACTGAAAAATCGATGAACCGTATGGATCACAGCGGTGAGTCGGGTATACGCGCGGTGCAAATTGCAGGAGCTGATCCTGAGCTTATGGCGCAGGCCGCACAATTCAATGTTGCTAACGGTGCACAGATCATAGATATCAATATGGGGTGCCCAGCAAAAAAAGTGAACAAGAAACTCGCAGGCTCTGCATTATTACAGTTTCCTGAACTTGTGGAAGAGATAGTTGATGCAGTGGTTAACGCTGTTGATATCCCTGTCACACTTAAAATCCGTACAGGATGGGATCAGGACAACCGTAATGGTGTAGAGATTGCGAGAATAGCTGAGCGTTATGGCATTGCGTCACTTGCCGTACATGGGCGTACACGCGCATGTATGTACAAAGGTGAAGCAGAATATGCCACGATTAGGGATATAAAACGCTCAGTGTCGATACCTGTGGTTGCTAATGGTGATATTACATCTCCAGAAAAAGCAAAGCAGGTTTTGGACTATACGGGTGCAGATGCCATCATGATTGGCCGAGCCGCCCAAGGTCGCCCTTGGATATTTAGGGAGATAGACCACTATTTGCGAACTGGAGAACACTTACCACCACCTGCTATTTCAGAGGTGCGAAGTATTTTAATGGAGCATTTAGATAACCTCCATGCGTTTTACGGCGAGCCAATGGGAGCGCGAATCGCTCGCAAACATGTATCTTGGTATTTGCAAACCCATGACAGTGACGGTCAGTTTAGGCGAGTATTTAATGCGCTCGACAACCCACAAGCACAGGTTGACGCATTAACGCAATACTTTAAAACACTAGCAGCTAACTAAGAAAGAAAGAGATTAAATAATGTTCGAACAAAACGTGACTTCTCCATTTATCACAAACCCTCATGTTCAGTCACACGAGAAACCGCAGCCATTGCGTGATGCAGTAAAAAAAGCTGTTCACCACTATTTAAAGCAGCTTAACGGTCAAGATGTGCAAGACGTTTACGACCTTGTTCTTTCAGAGCTAGAAGCGCCATTACTTGAAGAAGTAATGACATACACACGTGGTAACCAAACTCGTGCGGCAATTTTACTAGGTATCAACCGTGGTACTTTACGTAAAAAGCTTAAAAAATATGGCATGAACTAATACCAATTATATTGAAATCGTAAGCATGCTAACGAACTAAACAAGCCCATAACGGCGTTAAAAATTTCTTATGTAGAATAACTACACTGTAAAATTTTTGCCTTGTTATAGACTTGTTTTCCTATCGTTATAACTGCTTACTAATCAAATACAATTGGTATCATGCAAAAAAGCACCTTAGGGTGCTTTTTTTATGCGCACAATTTAGTAGAGATGTTGCAAAATGCTCACGCTTATTGGCGCTTTATAAGTCGTTTTTTGAGTAGTAATCAGTTAAAATGCCCGCTTCTAAGCTAGCTCATTAACTGAGGAAATTAAACTACAATGGATACTCATCGTCCTATTCGTCGCGCACTATTAAGTGTGTCTGATAAAACCGGTATTGTTGAATTTGCCCGCGCACTAGAAGCGCAAGGTGTAGATATTTTATCAACTGGCGGTACCTGCAAACTCCTTGCTGATAACGGCATAAAAGTGACTGAAGTATCAGATCACACAGGTCATCCTGAAATCATGGATGGTCGCGTAAAAACCCTTCATCCTAAAATTCACGGCGGTATTTTAGCGCGTCGCGGACAAGATGAAAGCGTAATGGCAGATAACAACATCTCTGCTATCGATATTGTTGTAGTTAACTTATACCCCTTTGCGAATACTGTCGCTCAAGAAAACTGCAGCCTTGAAGATGCTATTGAAAACATTGATATTGGCGGACCTACCATGGTTCGTGCAGCCGCTAAAAACCACAAAGACGTAACCATCGTGGTAAACGCAAACGATTACGAGCGCGTTATTAGCGAAATGCAAAGCAACAATGGCTCGACAACGTACAAAACACGTTTTGATTTAGCCATTGCCGCGTATGAACACACAGCTCAGTACGATGGCATGATTGCTAACTACTTTGGTAAAATGGTACCTGATTACACTGAAGAAGCCGCTGAAGAGACTAAATTCCCACGCACTATCAATATGCAGTTCACTAAAAAGCAAGATATGCGTTACGGTGAAAACTCGCATCAAGATGCTGCTTTTTATGTTGAAAACAACGTAAGCGAAGCGTCTGTTGCAACAGCTACTCAGCTACAAGGTAAAGCCCTGTCGTTTAATAACATTGCAGATACCGACGCCGCACTTGAGTGTGTTAAAGAATTTGATGTACCTGCATGTGTTATTGTTAAACACGCAAACCCATGTGGCGTTTCAATTGGCGAAGATATTCTTAGTGCTTACGACCGCGCCTTTAAAACAGATCCAACCTCAGCGTTTGGTGGCATTATTGCCTTTAACCGCGAGCTTGACGCTGCAACAGCACAAGCCATTGTTGAGCGTCAATTTGTTGAAGTAATTATTGCTCCTAGCGTTTCAAGCGAAGCAGCAAAAATTGTTGAAGCTAAAAAGAACGTACGCTTATTAGCGTGTGGTCAATGGAGTGGCAAAGCAACTGGCCACGATATTAAACGCGTTAACGGCGGTGTTTTAGTACAAGACCGCGACCTAGGCATGGTTACCCAAGGCGATTTAAAAGTCGTATCTAAGCGCCAACCTTCTGAGCAAGAACTTAAAGATTTACTATTTTGCTGGAAAGTGGCTAAGTTTGTTAAATCAAACGCGATTGTATATGCCCGCGACGGTATGACCATTGGCGTAGGCGCAGGCCAAATGAGCCGTGTTTACTCAGCTAAAATAGCGGGTATAAAAGCCGCTGATGAAAACCTAGAAGTACCTGGCTCTGTAATGGCATCAGATGCGTTTTTCCCATTCCGTGATGGTATAGACGCAGCCGCAGCCGCTGGTATTACTGCGGTTATTCAACCGGGTGGTTCAATGCGCGATGAAGAAGTTATCGCCGCCGCTGACGAAGCTGGCATGGCGATGGTATTTACCGGCATGCGCCACTTCCGCCACTAATCACACAAAGGGTTAAACACAACGTTTAGCCCTTTTTGTTTGCAATCAATTCACGTACTCTGGTTCAACACCTATATAAAATGTTAAGGAACAAACGATGAAATTTGCACTAAAGTCACTACTTGTTGCCTCGCTTACGCTGACCTCAACAATGGCACTTAGCCATAACCATGAGTCAAGCCTTAGCCATGCTATTCAATCAAGCGAGCGTAGCGCTAAAAATAGCGCCCGCGATGAATACCGTCACCCTGAGCAAACACTGGCATTTTTTGGTTTTAAACCAACAATGACTGTAGTTGAAATTGCCCCTGGTGGTGGTTGGTACAGCGAAATTTTAGCCCCTGCACTTAAAGAGCAAGGCTTATATTACGCAGCGCATTTTCCGAGTGATTCATCGGTAGGTTACTACCAGCGCTCTTTAGCCGGCTTTAAGAAAAAAGTGGCCGAAGATGAGCGTTTTAGCAAAGTAAAAATTTCTGAGTTTGCCCCATTAACGCACACTGATATTGCCCCTGCCGGCACTGCCGACATGGTATTAACCTTTCGCAATGTACATAACTGGTACATGGGTAAAGACACTAAAGGCGCACTCAGTGCATTTAGGTCTTTTTATAAAGCGTTAAAACCAGGTGGCGTATTAGGTGTAGTTGAACATCGCTTAGATGAAAGCCGACCTGATGAGGATCAAAAATCAACCGGCTACATGAAGCAAAGTTACGTGGTCGATTTAGCTAAAAAAGCTGGATTTGAATTAGTTGCAAGCAGTGAGATTAACGCCAATCCAAAAGATACAGCCGATCACCCTAAAGGGGTGTGGACGCTACCACCTAGCTTACGCCTTGGCGAACAAGACGCTGATAAATACAAAGCTATTGGTGAAAGCGACCGTATGACGCTGAAATTTAAAAAACCGCTTTAAATAGGAATATTTCGCCATGAATGTATTAGTCATTGGCAGCGGCGGCCGTGAACACGCACTTGCGTTTAAGGCCGCTCAAAACACGAAAGTAAACACTGTATTTGTAGCACCGGGTAATGCCGGTACTGCACTTGAGCCAAAACTAGAAAACGTTGCAATTAACGTTGAAGACCTAGATGGCCTATTAAGCTTTGCACAACAAAACAATGTAGAACTTACGATTGTTGGCCCTGAAGTACCACTTGTATTGGGCGTTGTAGATAAGTTCCGTGAACACGGTCTCGCTATTTTTGGTCCAACAGCCGGTGCAGCGCAGCTAGAAGGCTCTAAGTCGTTTACTAAAGACTTTTTAGCTCGCCATGCCATCCCAACCGCTGATTACCAAACGTTTGAACAAATTGATCCTGCCCTTGCTTATTTAAAAGAAAAAGGCGCGCCAATTGTAATAAAAGCAGATGGCCTAGCAGCTGGTAAAGGCGTTATTGTGGCAATGGATGAACGCGAAGCTGAAGACGCTATTCGCGATATGCTTGCCGGTAATGCTTTTGGCGAGGCTGGCAGCCGCGTCGTGATCGAAGAGTTTTTAGAAGGCGAAGAAGCCTCTTTTATTGTTATGGTTGATGGTAAAAACATTTTGCCATTTGCAACAAGCCAAGATCATAAGCGTGCATACAATGGCGATGAAGGTCCAAATACTGGCGGCATGGGCGCATACTCTCCGGCACCTGTAGTAACCGACGAAATCCACCAGCGCATTATGAACGAAGTCATCGTTCCTACCGTTGAGGGTATGGCAAGCGAAGGCCATCCTTACACTGGCTTTTTATACGCAGGCTTAATGATTGATGCCCAGGGCACGCCTAAAGTAATTGAGTACAACTGTCGTTTTGGTGACCCTGAAACGCAACCTATGATGCTTCGTCTTAAATCAGACTTAGTTGAACTAGTTGAAGCGGCAAACCGCGAAGAACTTGATAAAACAACCATTGAGTTTGACCCGCGCGCAGCCGTAGGTGTTGTACTTGCTGCTAAAGGCTACCCAGGTGATTACCCTAAAGGTGATGCAATATCAGGCCTTAAAGTTAACTACCCTGCTGATGAAAAAGTATTTCATGCGGGTACTAAGCAAGATGGCGAAAACGTTGTCACCGCAGGTGGACGTGTATTATGTGCAACGGCACTCGGCAATACCGTTACCGAGGCACAGCAACGTGCATACGAGCTTGTAAAACAAGTTAGCTGGGAAGGTATGGAGTACCGCACCGATATTGCTTACAGAGCGATTGCCCGAGAGCAGTAGCCTGTAACTAAATTATTGGTTTAACTTAGGGCCTGTTTATCTTTCGAGATTAAATTTGCAGTAGTGTGTTTGGTATTTAGGCAAGGCAGAGCCTATGTAGTGTGGTTATTCCCCATAAATAGGCGATAACGCAGTATAAATACCAAACACGCGCTGCACGAAGGTTCGTCCTAGGGACGATTAACTCTTTGTTGCTCGGTTTTTACTTAGCCCACTAGGTTACAAACCTCGCGCCACGATTAAATCGTCCCTAGTTAGAACAAATTTTAATCCTGAAGGATAAGCAGGTCCTAAAAATTTAACTAAAAAAGCGCAGTTTATATGCGCTTTTTTAGTGCTACACTAATTAAAAGATTTATTACAAGTATACAACGTTGGAAACGAAAACTTTACGTTATCATGCCGCGGCCATAGCCATACTGATTTTCATATTTTATATTATTAGCACACTCGCTTCTAACCTGGTTGTGCCGACTCGCTATACCATCGATAAAACCACGCCTGTATATTTAGACTTTGCCTACTACATAGATGAAAGTAAATCTCACACACTCAACGATATTATTTTAAATCCCGAGCTAATCACCCACCAGCCGTTAACCGATATTCAATGGAGCTTTAAGCAGCAAAACTATTGGCTATTTATAGACCTTGAAAATAAAAGTTTGGATGCTCAAGACATTGTTGCCCATTTTGATAACCCGATGGTTGATCACCTCAGCGTGTATCGGTTAAACAAAAGAAATGAGCTTATAGAAAGCTATAAATTAGGTGATAAAGTAAAGTCTCTCACGCTTTTCCAATATAGCGTACCGCATATACGTTTTGCACTTGAGAGTAAAACAACAGAGCGCTTAGCCATAAAAATAGATACAACGGGGATCAGCAAAACCCCAGTTAATTTGTATCGCCATAAAGAATTTGTTGATTTAGTTCGCTCGCAAACCGGCATTTGGGGCATATTTGCCGGCGTGTTATTAATGGCTGCTCTGTATAATTTAGTGCTTTATTTTGGGATTAAAGACCGCGTTTATTTAGTTTATATAGGCTATATAATTAGTGCGCTGTGTTTAATGGGCATTGTAATGGGCTTTGGCTTTTACTTGTGGCCCCTAGAGTGGCAATTGTACTTACACGAAAAAGTGATTTTTTCAAACTACGCAATGGCCTTTTTTACGCTCGCCTTTTGCACCATGTTTTTGCGCTACCACAAGGACAAATGCTGGCGCTATAAAATGAGTAAAGCGCTACTTATTTTAATATCTTTATTATCAATCACCACTTTATTTATACCCGAGTACATTTCAGCACCCATCTTTTTTTGTGTATTAAGCTTGTTATATATTACGTGTGTTATTTTAATTTATAACAAACTACGCACGGGCTTTAGGTGGGCGAAGTTCTACGTTTTTTCGTGGGTTCCCCTCATTGTTGGCGCGGCAATACAGCCGTTAGAATTAACGGGCTATTTGGATTATAGCTTTGCGATTCGTCACGCGTTTTTAGTGGCTATATTGTGTGAAGTTATTTTAATGGCTATGGCACTTGCCGATAGAGTGCGCTACCAGCGCGAGCGTGCGCTTTATCATGCTACACATACCCAGCAAACTAAATTACTTAACAGTGCCAAATTAAAGCAAGCATTTATGAGCTTACAAGCGCAGGGGCGAAATACCACCTTGTGTTTAATTAAAATCCGCCATTTTAACTCGCTCAATACCATTATTACCCCATCACAGGGCTACACTTTAATAAAGCATGTGGCTAAGCAAATAGAGTTAGAGCTTAGCCATGAGCGCGAATTTACCAACCTAGATACAGATTTTAATAACAGCCCCCGCTTAGCCGACTTAGGCAGCGGGGTATTTGCCTGCATATCTACTAAAAACCAAAACCAGGAGTCACTTGAAAGGGTCTTAATTAAAGTTATAAATAGCCTACCCAAACAATACGAAATTCAAGGCTTAAACTTACAACTTACCTATAACATAGGGATTAGTAGCGCAGCCCACAGTGACGACTTTGAATACTGGACGAAACGGGGTTACTTGGCACTTAAAAAAGCTAAAAGTAATAACGATTTAGTAGTAAGCGCTTCTAACGGCAGTAATATATTAATGGATGTGGCATTGGCCGCTAAATTACAACAAGCGATTAAAAACAACCAACTTGCGTTGTATTACCAACCTCAAATAGGGCTGAACTTTAATCAAGTATGTGGCGCTGAAGCGCTGCTACGTTGGCCCGACCCGGCTTTTAAAGGCGTATCGATAGAAGAGCTGATCACCCTTGCTGAGCACACAGGTATTATTAACGAGCTTACCTTATGGGTTATTGAGCAAGCCTGTAAAGATATCGTCAAACTAACCGAGCAAGGCTATAACGATCACCCAATTAGCGTAAATTTAAGTGCTAAAAATCTGTCGATTAAAAACCTAGCCGAAAAAGTCGAAAACATTCTTATAAAATACCAAGTTCCGGCGCAGCTTCTTAAGTTTGAATTAACGGAGTCAGCATTAGTCGAAAGCCACGAAGCGCTTATTTCATTGGTTAATGAGCTTTCTGATTTAGGGGTGCGCGTGGTCCTTGATGACTTTGGCACTGGCTATTCATCGCTAAGTTATTTGGTTAATTACCGCTTTACGGAGCTCAAAGTAGATAAATCGTTTGTATTTGATTTAACGAATAACACCGCCAATAAAGTGATTGTGCAAACCGCTATAGATATGGCACATAACCTAGGGCTATCTATAACCATGGAAGGCATAGAAACCCAAGATGTGCACCACTTATTAAAAGAAATGGGCGCCGACAGAGCGCAAGGTTACCTATACGCTAAGCCACTCCCCCTAGATGACTATTTGTATTTCTTAAAAAGCCAATACAGTTTAAAGATGTTAAACTCCACGCTTTAATATCAACATCTTTAGGGGCCAAGTAAAGATGCAAGGCACTTTGCGTAAATTAAAATCGAGCTTAACAGAGCCGGTTCAATATCATCTTCCTGTGGGCGACAACCTAGTCGACCTAAACGCACTCATTGGTAAAGAGTTAACGCTGACGTTTAGCGGTACCATTTTATGCTCAAACTGTGGCAAAAAAACCAAAAAGAGTTACTCGCAAGGCCACTGTTTTGTGTGTATGCGCAAGCTTGCTAGCTGCGATATGTGCATTATGAAACCAGAAACTTGCCATTACGATAAAGGCACTTGCCGCGAGCCGCAATGGGGCGAAGAAAACTGCATGATCCCGCATTATGTGTATTTAGCCAACACCTCTGGGCTTAAAGTAGGCATTACTCGCCATACGCAAATACCGACACGTTGGGTTGATCAAGGCGCCACTCAAGCACTGCCTATTTTTAAAGTACAAACACGTTTGCAATCAGGCTTAGTTGAGGTGGCATTGGCCGAGTTTATTGCCGATAAAACCAATTGGCGTAACATGCTAAAGGGTCAAAACGAAGCCATTGACCTTAAAGCCGCTGCGGCAGAGCTGATCCCGCAAATTAGCGATAAATTAAACGAGCTAAGCGAGTTATTTGGTGCCACAGCCATAGAGCAACTTGATGAAGACGTGGTTGATTTAAACTTTCCGGTGACAGAGTACCCTACTAAAATTAGCTCGTTTAATTTTGATAAAAACCCAGTAGTAAGCGGCGTGCTGCAAGGTATAAAAGGTCAGTACTTAATTTTTGATACTGGCGTTATTAATGTGCGTAAATTTACCTCATACGAGGTAACAGTAGGGTAACTATGCTAAACAGCTTTCCACAGTTATTAATTGTTTATAATGAGCTTGAAATAGCGCACGATAAACAAGAACAAGAAGCGTGTTTGCACAGCGTTACGCAAAGTGAGCTTAGTAATGTGCGTGTGTTGAACAAGCAAGGTGAGTACGTTGACCTGCAAGGCGCTGCATGCGCCCCTCTTTCACAGGAGCAGCTAGCGCAACTGGTCACCACTTATTTATTAAATGAAGGGCAATGCTGCCTTGGCAAAATTAAAACCCTTAATACCAAGCAGGCGTTTGATTTACTGGGTTTGTAACCCTTAGTTATACCAATTCGCTTAATTAAGTATTATTGCGGATTGGTCTTAGTACTCACTAAGCACTTTTATATGCGCTACAGCACTCCTTCCTAATGCTGATAGCGCATAGCCCCCTTCAAGGTAAGATATAACACCTTTGCAGCCACTCTCTTTTGCAACGTCGCATAATTGCTCTGTAAGCCAGCTGTAGTCATCTTCTACAAACTTTAAACTTGCCATGTCATCTTCTAGGTGGGCATCAAACCCTGCACTAATAAATAGCAGCTCTGGCTTAAAGGCTTTTAATTTTGGCAACCATTGGGTATTAAACACTTCTTTTAAATCATCGCCACTACTGGCAATTGGCAAAGGGGAGTTAACTATGTGGCTGTTATTTTTTACGGCCGTGTTTGGGTAAAATGGGTATTGAAATAGCGAACAAAGTAATACGTTTTCATCGTTTATAAATATGTCTTGGGTGCCATTACCATGGTGTACGTCAAAATCAGCAATTGCTATACGTTTAATGCCTTTACTTTGGGCATACTTAACCGCTATAGCTAAATTATTAAATACACAAAACCCAGATGAAGCGTGTGCATTGGCATGATGCCCTGGCGGGCGTACAGCGCAAAACGCCGCATCGAGTTTATCTGCGAGAATTTCATCTACAGCCAGCAACCCTGCTCCTACGGCGCGCTCTACCGCTTTAAATGAATCAGGGCAAAGCCAGGTGTCGCCATCAAGGTTATGCAGCCCCTGCTGAGGAACTAAGCGCTCCACAAGGTTAACTAATGACTCATCATGGGCTAATAAGTAATGCTCACGCTGCGCTTTAGGCGCTTGTAGATGCGTTAAGCCAATATCTACACCACTTGCCAAAAGTCTATCAGCAATAGCGTCTAGGCGCTCTGGGCACTCTGGATGTTCGTCAATCATTTTATGTTTACGGCAATGAGGATGTGAAATAACTGCAGTACGCATAAACGCTCCTTTAATGTGAGTGCTTAATATAACAAAGCCACCTTACGGTGGCTTTGCGACTTTGGTGTATAGCATCACTACTTAGCTTTTAAATTAAGGTTTCTAAAATCAAAACTAAAGTCTGTTACCGCTGTTGATACGGCGCGCATTTTTGCGCTATTAACACGGTTGTTTGCGCCCATATCAAAACGAATAAACGCATCGGCCTCGAGTAGCTTTTCATCCCACTTAACAATAAACGTATTACCTGTGTAATGCTCAAGCGTGCCTTTTAAGCGTTTGGTATGGGTAAAATCAATACGTAGTTTGCCATCGAGTTGCTCAATAATTACATCGCCGTACCAATCGTCATGTAACGTGCCGGTGTAATTTATATTAGGTAACTGTGACTGGTAATCTGCTGGGGTGTCGGGTTTTGCATTGGCGTAGGCTTTTTGTTTACTCGCAAAATGTTTTTTAGCCAACTCTTCAACCCAGTCTTTATCTTCAAGTTCAAGGGCATCTTCAAGCACTTCGTGGGTTACTGCCGAAAGTGCACTAAATGCTTGCTGATTAGATAAAATAACAATGCCGAGCTTTTTCTCAGGCAATAATGTAACTTGCGACACCATACCTAAAATACCCCCGCCATGGCCTAGCTTTTTAAAGCCGTGGTAATCTTCAATGCTCCAACCTAGCCCATAGCCTCTAAATTGCTGATGATAGGCCTCATACGCACTTTTAGAAGCCATAGAGGTAATGTGCGGGTGCCACATTTGCGCTTGCTGTTTTTCACTAAATAGTTGCTCGCCACTTGGCATTTTTCCGCCAGCTAACTGCGTTAGTAACCATTGGCTCATATCGTTTACGCTTGATGCAATAGCCCCTGCGCCTCTAAAATCTTCTAGGTAGTTAACAAAAAAAGGATTGAGCTTACCATCCATTGGTATGTGGCCAATTGCCCAGTTTTTATTGCTTTTTGGAATACGCGAAAAGCCCGCGCGAGAGTTATCCATGTGCAAAGGCTGTAATATATTTTTTTCGATGTAATCGTTCCAGCTCATACCTGATACACGTGCCACCACTTCGCCTGCGGTTACAAACATTAAGTTGTTATAGGCATACTGGCTGCGAAAGCTGCTGGCTGGCTTTAAATACTGTAGGCCGGCTAAAATATCCTCTATAGATTTATCAGTACTTGGCCAAATCATTAAATCGCCCTGCCCAAGCCCTAAGCCACTGCGATGGCTTAATAAATCACGAACACGCATTTCGCGGGTGACGTAGGAATCGTACAACCTAAACTCAGGTAAGTGGTCAATTACCCTGTCATCCCAGCTTAACTTACCTTCATCAACCAACTTAGCCAGCGCTGCACTGGTAAACGCTTTTGTGTTTGAGGCAATACCAAAAAGTGTGTCTTTGTTCACTTTTGCATTTGTATTGAGGTTGCTTGTCCCAAACCCTTTAGCAAATACAACTTTATCGTCTTGCACAACCGCTACCGCCATACCCGGTACGTCAAAGCGTGTCATTGAGGTGTTAATGACCTCTTCTAAGTCCGTGGTATTAATTTGTGCCCAACTATTAAAAGTGGCACTGGCAAGCAACGCTAAACTGGCTAATTTGGTGAGTTTCATGGTTATCCTTATTATTTTTGGTGCACTGCAAATTCAATATCAGCACGCTCTTTATTTGTATCGGGCTTATGCGGCCGATTAAGTATTGCATCACTGTATTCTTTTGGTACGCCCGCCTCAAGTGCACCGCGATGAACGTGCTGAATATACCAGTCGTATGGCAGTACATCGTTATCGTGGGTGTTTGCAATATAGCAATGGGCTTCTATTTGCTCCCCATCTAACAAAGCGGGCTTAATAGCCACGCAATCGTAGCCTGGGCCCTCTATGGTGTCTAAAATTGCTTTTTCGGCTTCATCAAGTTCATACACCACGCCATATACCAAGGCGTTTTTGTCATCACTTTTTTGAATACTGCACTTGCCCGAGCCATCTTTAAATAACATATTAAACGTAAGCTCGTAGCCTTTTAGTACAGCCGTGCCGACTCGCTTTGCTTTTGGTAAACGCGCAAGCAAGCGGTTAGAGGACATATTCGATCCAAACGAAAAATTATAAATAGGCATGACTTCTCCCTAGGGTTAAATTACTACACGAATGGCTAAAGCAATTAAAATAACACCTATACCCCGGTCAAACCAATAGCCGCTTTTTTGAAAAAACGCCCGTACACTGGGTTTTGACAACACTAAAGAAAGCATAGAAAACCACACCCACGTTGCCAGAGCCATATAAACCCCATACACAATTTGCACGCTAGTTGGTGTAGTTACACTAATAACTAAGGTAAATAACGACATAAAAAAGAGAGTGGCTTTAGGATTAAGCGCGTTGGTTAAAAAGCCGCGCCTAAATGCATGCCATACGCTTTCTTGTGGGGTTGTTTTGTTTTCTATGTTGTCTGTTTTATTTACCGGTGGTTTGGCAGCCCTTAATGCTTGTACGCCTAAATAGGCTAAATACGCCCCTGCAACGTACTTTAATGCCATAAATAAATTAGGCGATTGCGTTAAAATTAGCGCAACCCCTAATACGCAGTATCCTACGTGTAATAAAATAGCAGCGCCCACGCCAGCGCTTGTCCATAGGGCGTTACGCCTGCCCTGCTGTATACTTTGTTTGAGCACAACGGCAAAGTCGGGGCCTGGGCTGGCTACTGCAAAAAAGTGGGCGATGGCAATCAGTAAAAATTCGTCTAAGTAGTTCACAAGTATCCGGTTTAAGTTGGTGCATAGGCAAGCAATAGCGGATTAGCAGAGTTATCAACTAATGCTTTGATCTCTTTTTGGGCTTTTTTAAATTGGCTGCGCAAATGTGGCTTTAAATGTTTTTTAGAGTCACGATCGTTTTTAAAATAACTAATCAGCGCGTGCATAAATACGGTATGAGTTTCACTGAGCTTCGCTTCACGATTAGCATAAGGGTTATAGCACGAGCCACACCCGCCTTTAAATTGATACACAGTGTTGCTCATCATTACCCCAAACCCTAAAAAACAGGCCAGCGCATCGGCCGCTTGTGGCAAGTAGTCTTTACCGCCTGGCGGTAACACCCCAACATGATGAATTAATACAGTAGCCAACGTGCCGGCAAAGCTGGCCACTAAATCTTGCGGCTGATTAATTTGATTAGGATTAAACGAGATATTAATCGTGTGGCTTGGCGGTACAATAAGCTGGCTTTGCTCTCCGCGTAAGTGCTCAGCAAATTCAAAATGCGGAAATACTTGCGGCTGTAACTGTTGTGGCGCAACTAATTGTATTGGCCACGCACTCATACCTGCGTAATCACGTACTCGTACAAATACCTTAGTGGCCATTTCCTCAATACTTGATACCGAATCAGGAAAGTGCGCCACCGTTGGCAATATTATTTGCGTGTGCTTGGTAAAAAATGCGGCATCAAAGTGCTCTACCGCCCAAATAAAGGTATCAATTAGCCACTGCTGCTCGGCTTGTTCTAGCAGCGGCTTTGATTTAAATAACGCTAACATAGTGTGCTCTTATTTTTGTTCAAGTGCCCAGTTCCAAGCTTGTGTATTGTATAAAGGCACAGTTGAAAGTGCGTGGTGGTGGCTGCCGCTCGACTCTTTAGTCGAGTACGATAAGTACAGTAATGTGCGGTTTTGTGCATCGTAAATACGGCGCACTTTTAGCGATTTAAATAAAATACTTTTTGATGACTTAAACACCACTTCGCCCGACTTACTGCGATCTATTGCTTGTAACATATCGGCTGTAATTGGCCCAGTTTGGCGACACGCAATAGACATATCAGAGGGATCTGAAAAATCTAAGTCGGCCTCAATATGGCTAATATGGCACGTAACCCCTTTTACTAACGGGTCTTGCTGGGAATTTACCACTACATCTTTAGTAGTAAACAGCCCTAAGCTCACCGATGCAACATCATCTGAGCAGGCACTTAAGGTAACCACTGCACTTAATAGCACAGCTAAACGTTTAAAGCGGTGTGGTAATTTCATATTAATCCTTAATTTTGCTTTATAAGCGAAGGTTCACGTGACTGTTTTTATACTACCATCAAAAATTAATACAACTAAATTTAGGCCATTGAGGGGTTAGCGCACAGTTCAGGCTTTGGTACAATTATACGTACGCCCACGTAGTAACTCATAATAGGAAACGCGTAAATGCCGCACATTATTATTGAACACTCTGAAGATCTTCCTGTATTACCGCAAGTACTTGTTGAAAAAGTGCACAACGCGACTTTTCAAAGTGGTTTGTTTGACTTAGAAACCATTAAAACCCGCGCTATTGCTTATCAGCAATACCAGCTAGGTGAAGGAAAAGAAGGGTTTATTCATATTGCGGCGCATATCATGGCCGGGCGCTCTATTGAACAAAAACAAATGTTAAGCGAGAGCTTGCTTGAGTGTTTAAAAACTTATTGCCGAGATTCTGACAGCTTAAGCGTTAATATTTACGACATTCAACACGAAATTTACCGTAAAAATTAACCCTTTTAAAAACGCGTTGTTATTAACCTAAGCTTTGGTAATAAACCTCTTAACCAAAGCTTAGATTAACTAAGGTACAACGCGTTTTTTAGCTTAATGTTGTCACTTTTTTAAAGTGTAAACTTACCCAGTAAGTCTTTTAATATATTCGACTCTTCATTTAGCCCATTGCATAGCTGCTCTGAGGTTTTCATATTTTGTTTTGTTTGCTCAGCAGAATCAGAAATCATCACCACATTTTGACTAATTTCTGAGGTAGCCAACGTTTGCTCGCGGGTGGCTGTAGCCACTGAGCTATTTAGCTCACTTAGGGTAACAATTTCTTGAGATATACCCGTTAAGGTACTCCCCGTTACTTTTAAACGTTCGGCGTTTTCTAGGGTATTTTTACTGCCAAGCTCTATAGCCGACACCGTACTTGAAGCCTTAGAATTTAACGTGTCTATCATTTCGTTAATTTGCTCGGTCGACTCTGCAGTACGCATAGCAAGGGTTCTTACTTCATCGGCTACAACGGCAAAACCACGACCGTGTTCGCCTGCCCGCGCAGCTTCAATGGCAGCATTGAGTGCCAGTAAGTTAGTTTGCTCTGATATTGCTTTAATAACATCAAGCACCTGCGTAATTGACTTTATCTCTCCTGAAAGCTCAGTTACCGAGGCAACCGAGGTAGCCATGGCGTTTTCTAGCTGCTCCATTTGCTTTATCGTGCTATTTACAAACTCCACCCCTTTATGAGTCGCTTCTTCTGTTGAAGTCGCAATGTCAGAGGCGTTACTGGCACTGTTTGAAATATCTTGTACGGTTACTTCCATTTCGTTAACGGCTGCCGCCACCGTTTGCGTGCTAGATGATTGTACCTCGGCCAAGTTGGCCGCGCCCTGTACTTGTACTAACACATTTTCTGAAATGCTTTTAACATGGTTTGCTGAGTCCGACACTTGCTTAAACATGCCATGTAGCTGCTCTAAAAATAAATTAAAGTTAGCGGCAAGCTCTGATATTTCGTTGTTATCGTTAGTAGGCAGCCTTACGGTTAAATCGCCATCTTTTTTAGTTAACGCGCACACTGCAGCGGTTATGTTTTCAATGGGTTTAAATATTTGCGACACTAAAACTCTGGCCAAGGCAAAGCCAATAATGGCAATGATCACACCAAATAATAAATTGCTATTAATGGCACTATTTATTGGCCCGTATAACTGCTGCTCGGGCACTTCTGCCACTAAATACCAACCTAATGACTCAATAGGCGTACTCGACACAACATAATCTTCACCTGCCATTGTTTTACTAATAATGGCGCCATTTTTAATATCGTTAATATTAATTTTTTGACCCATTTTACTTCTGTCACTGTGAAGCATTACCTCACCTTCATCAGAGACCAAATACACCACACCGGCTTCGCCAATACGGTATTCGTTAATTAAGTTGATCATAGAATCGAGCGAGCGCCCCACGCCGGTAATGGCCGTACGCTCGCCGTTAATTTGCAGTGCATAGTTAATAAAAACCACCATGCTATTTGTGGTTTTATCTATATCCAGCGCTATTTCAAAGGGTCTGTTAGAGGATAAAAACTGATCAAACCATACATCTTCGCTTCTATCTATCTGTCTAGATATGCCAATATCGGTGTAATAGTTGTTGGTATTTTTGGAAATTATATAAGCAATAACTGCGTTGTTATCTTTTTTAATACTGGCTAAATAATTAATATAATCGGCTCTTGCTTGCTCACTCTCACCGTTACTTAGCCACTGTTTAACAAAGCTGTTTTGCGCAATTTCTTTGGCAACAATTATAGGAGTGGCAAGTTCGAGTTCAATTTTGCTTTTTACTTCACTCAGTGCGGTGGGTAAATCAACCTTTGCGAGCTTTTCATCGGTATGATTTTGAATACTATTTGAAAATAAAAATGTAGAAACCGCTAACGGCACAACAATAGCCAAAATAAGACTAATATAAACTTTTTGTTTAAGTAACATACGATACCTGTAAAGGGATAAAGGACTTAACAAACACTTGCTTAGAATAAATATAGGATCGGCTGAGCAATAAGCCCAATAATTAGAAAATAGAACATAAAAGAAGAGCGTGTATTTTAATTTAATCCACCACAGGAAAGCGAATTAAATTTTAAAGGCGCAAGGCTAGCAACACTAACCTCGCGTAAGGTGCACTAGGGTGAATCGGGCCACTCTTGCTCGTTAATTATCCCTTGCGCAATCAGGTTTTTTCTTAATTGGCTAATAGTGTGTTTTAACTCGTCACGAATAAGCCTAATGGCAGGCGTTATAAGCTGGCGGCTAGGCAGTACTAACCACATTTCAGTGAGGGGGATTTTGTAATCGGGCATTAACCTTTTTAGTCTGCCCGCTAATAAATCTTCAGCTACATCAATGGCCGATTTTTTGGCTATCCCGGTGCCATCAACACACCAACGCCTTACTATATCGCCATCGTTAACGGCGCGGTCGCTGCTCATTTTAACCTTGTATTTTTGGTTATCGTTATACAGCTCCCACCCATCATGCACTACCTCGTAGAGCTTATATAAAAGGGCATTATGATTCAGTAGGTCATCTGGCGTTAACGGCTCACCGTGCTTTTTAATGTAATCTGGCGAGGCGCATAGCACGTGTGCTATGTTACAAATTTTAAAGCCGTATAAATTTAGCTCCTGTGCGGCCTCTTTAGTTAAGGCGCGCAGCGCAACATCAATTCCATCACGGTAAAAATCAGCGCGGCTGTCGCTTGCTTGTAAGCGCAGCGTCACTTCACTGTGTTTATCCATAATATTATTTAGCAATACCCGCATAAGGTTGCGCCCCATTTCCGATGACACGGCTATTCGCACTTCACCACTAATAGATTGCTGCTCCTCATGAATAAGCACTTGCCCTTGTTGCAATAAATCGAGAGCCTGCTGACACAGGGGTAAATAGCGTTCCCCTTCGGGCGTGAGGCGAATTTGCCTTGTTGTGCGTACAAATATTTGTGCCCCAAGCGCCTGCTCTATTCGCTTTAATGAGACACTTGCAGCCGATGAGCTCATATCTAATTGATTTGCAGCAGCTGTAATTGATTGCAGCTCAGCCACTTTGAGTAATACTTGTAAATCAGCTATTTTCATCAAACCCTCTTATTGCATAAACCAGCATGCGTAACTATAGCGTTATTATCCACGTTTTTGCGAAAGTGTACTTAACTTATGCCCATTTATTGACTGAGTTTTAAGCCGTACTATAGCGCTATACCAACTTAACGGAGCTTTTAAATGAAATTTTTACTAAACGCATCAACTCTTGCACTGGTTGCAACACTTATATCAACGCCAGCCTCTGCAGAGCAAAGCACATCACAAGTTGTTGCTGCAAGCAATATTGACTGGGGTTACTTAAACCCGCTACGTGGTGATAAAAGCCCTGGCGCTGCAGATTTATGGGGAAACCGCACAACCGACACTGCAACAGGCATGTTAGTACGCTTTAAAAAAGGCTTTGAATCTCCGCCGCACATTCACAACATTACCTACCGCGGTATCGTTATTGAAGGGCAAATGCATAATGACGACCCAACAGCTGAAAAAATGTGGATGCCAGCGGGTTCGTTTTGGACACAACCTGCAGGTGAAAACCACACCACTGCAGCCAATGCTGAAACAAATTTAATTTACTTAGAAATCGACTCTGGACCGTACTTAGTTAAACCAACTAATGCCCAGTTTGATAATGGTGAGCGCCCGTTAAACCTACATGCAGACAACATGGTATGGTTAAACAGCAGCGATTTAAACGACATTAACGCCCAAGGCGTGCAGACCGCCTACCTTTGGGGAAGTACAGCCGATATGAACGGCTCAATGATTAAACTTCCTGCCGGCTTTAAAGGTGAAATAAAAACAGATGCAAGCGAATTTCGTGCTGTTGTTATAGCCGGCGCCGTTGAGTACAACTCAAGCGAGCAAGATAAAGCGCAAAACCTAAGTGCAGGCAGCTATGTAGAATCAACCGGTAACTTTACCCACACGATTGAGAACACTAGCGACAAAACAGCCACTATTTACATTCGTACTAACAGTAAGTACCAAGTAAATTAGAAGCTACTTATAAAAAGTAAATGGCATAAAAAAAGCGCACTGTTTAGTGCGCTTATTTTTTATTTATTAATACTTAAAAGCTATAACGAGCAGTTAAGCTTACTAAATCGAGCTCGTCCAATGAGGTGTAATTAGCCCCAAGTGAAACGTTGTTATTAATGTAGTAACGTGCGCCCACACTGAAAGATGTTTCACTCTCATCTGCAATCTCGACATTGCCTACTCGGCCATCTAGCTCAATATTATCACTTACCATAGAGCGAACACCTACAGATAGACTATAGCCATTTTCGTCATTCGAAGCACTACTTCCACGATACGATGCCTCTAGCTCTACGTTTTCGTAAGTTGCTAAACCATAAAAGTCAGTGTTCGCGCCAATAGCTGTGCGATAACCTATTCCAGCACTAAGCCAGTTTAAGTCCACATCTACACCATCATCTGAATTACCCATAGTTTGGTATTGGCCAGATAGGAAAATGATTGAAGCTGGCTTTTAAATAATAGAGACGGTATAGGCACGTAAACAACTAACCTAAATGCTGTATAAAAAAAGTACTGTAGAAAATATTTTGTATTGGCTATAACTATTTAAAAATTGGAAAGCTTTGAAAAGTGGTGGCCCCTCCCAGACTCGAACTGGGGACCTAACGATTATGAGTCGTGTGCTCTAACCAACTGAGCTAAGGGGCCAACTTTGTATAACTACGAGGTAGTTAATTTTTGAAGCGTTTAGTCACTGAGCGACTAAAGCGGGTTGCAGTATAAAAAGTTTTTTAAGGCTTGTCACTAGCAAAAACCTTTATTTTAACAATCAGTAAGCTGACTGCTTAAATAGTAATCTTTTTGCATGCGAATAGGCAGGAAATAACAGAAAAATAAACGCAGAAGTATGTAAGCCGCTTTTTTACAATTTTAATAATTATAAAAAAGTGGCCGGCTCACATTGAACACACCACACATTATTTTTTAGCAATAATGTAGATAGCGTGAATTAAACCAGGGAAGTAACCTAGTAAAGTTAGTAAAATATTGAGCCAAAAGTGCATACCTAAACCAACTTGTAAAAATACACCCAGTGGCGGTAATAAAATCGACAGTATTATACGAATGATATCCATGTTGTAGCTCCTTTGAAAATGACAAGCAAAAAGCCCAGCTAAGCTGGGCTTTTTAGTATAGTGTATTATTCAGCAACAATAGTTAGTTCATCTACTACGTCACGAACATCTTCAGCATTTTTAGCGATTTTTACTGCTAACTGCTTTTCAGCTTCTGTTTCAACAGAACCTTTAAGTTTTACTATACCGTTGTCGGTATCAACGTCGATATCTGTACCGTCAACTTCTGAGTCAAATAAGAAACGTGTAGTAATTACTGTGGTGATTTTAGCGTCAGTTAAGTCGTTATCGTCATCATCCATAGTGTCACGATCTCTGTCGTCCATATCCATGTTTTTCACAACAGTTAGGTTGTTTTCTACATCAGATACGCCATCTAGGCTAATTACAAGTTCTTCAGCTAGCTCTTTATCAAGGTCGCTGTTTACTTTACCTGTAAGTACTACCTTGCCATTTTTTACATCAGTGTTAATGTCAAAGTTGTTTAGATTAGTGTTCATAAGAAGCACTGTTTCTGCCTTACCATCAATCCAAGCATCTTTACTTTCATTTTCCCAAGTGTCCGCTTGAGCACCCATAGCTGTAGTACCTAGAACTAAAGCCGCAATCATAGATTTGTTGAATGTTTTCATAATCTTTCTCCTTTTGATTAAAGACACTTTTATATATGCGAGCTTTAGGCCAACTTTATTAACACTTTAAATTCATGGAGTTAGCTATTTTATTGGGTATAAATAAAAATACCTCCGAGTAAACATTTACAGGCTATTAGGTAAAACTTTCTTAAGTGGTGAAAATAACGATTATATTGCTGTTTTGGTTAATCTATCGTTAATATAATAAATTAAGCGGCGCTACTAAAATAATAAGTCATTGATATATAAATAGTTAATTTTTGGTACACCACTTGCTATGTACAGTGGTAACTCATATAAAAAGGATTATTCCCATGTCTGTAAAAATTGAAGACCGCCCAATAGAGCAGGTTCGCGAACAAGTGATAGACCAACTTATTTATAACTACAGCCATGGCGTTATTTCAGCTGAAGCCTTTGAAAGGCGCTTAGACAGTGCAATGGAAGCAACCGAAAATACCGTATTACTTAATTTAGTAGAGGATTTAACCCTTACTACGGATACCCAGTACAGTGCTCAAAAGCAAACGCAATTTGCCCCTAATTACAGTGCCCAACAAGCGGATGAAGAAAACTTAACACTGCGAAGCATTTTAGGCTCAAGCGAGCGTAGCGGCCAATGGGTGGTGCCTAAAGATATTTATATTCAAAACTATATGGGGTCGATTGTTTTAGATTTTACTGATGCTATTTTTGCCCACCAACATGTTACCGTGCATGTAAATTGTATTTTTGGCAGCGAAGAAATTTACGTACCAGAGCACGTTAATGTAGTTTCTAAAATGTTTTGTATATTAGGTAGTTTTGAAAACAAAACGGTGTCGCTTAATAAGCGCCAAGGCCCCACAATTAACCTAGAAGGTAAAACAGTTTTAGGTTCGGTGGAGGTAAAAGTTAAACGCACCATTAAAGAAAAGTTTGTGAGTTTTGCTAATGATTTAAAGGCCCAGCTTGGGGTGAGTAATAAATAATACGGGTAAAAACACAATGGGTAGAAAAGCCATATTATGCGCTTTTCTACACCGTTGTTTACTGCCTATTTTATAAGTCGTTATTACGCTCGCTTGGAATGTCACTCATATACTGCACAAACTCAACCTCGAATCCTGCTGGGTCTAAGTAATATACGTTTTTTCTAAATGGGTTTTCTGCACCCTCTTTATCAATGTTAAATCCGGCGTGTTTTAAGCGCTGTATAACAGCGTCTAGATTGTTTGTAACGTAAGCAAAGTGAGCCAGTCCGATTTGGTGCCCTGCCAAATCTCTGTTTTTTTGCTCGCCATTATCGCTTATAGCAATGTAGTGATTATCGTCGCCAAAATGTACCCAGCGCTTAGGTTTACCATACCAAGTGTTATGCCCTTCACTTCTAATTGACCAATAAGGAAAGGCTGCTTGATAAAATTTAAGCATGGCATTTATATCGTTTACTACTAAATGTACGTGTTCTAATTTCATTATTATTTACCCTAGTTGATTGCTTAAACACAAGATAAAACCTCAAGCTAACTTTAGGTAAAGCACTTTTTTTACTTTTTATTATTATTGGCGTGTACTGCCCTTTTAAGATTAATTTTTACAACAGTATGTTTGCTAGCAGGACGCGGAAGCTTTGCCTACATGGATGTAGGTAAGGGGCGTGAGCAGGACGCGGAAGCTTTGCTTCATGGAAGTTATTGAGCCCCCAAGGCTTCGCACTTCGCGCTGTGATTAAGTTGCCCTTTGGTTGAACAAATTTCAATCCATACACGCCAACACGTCTTAGATACGAATAAATTTACATGCATTTCAAGCCCGTACAAAAAACGCACAAAAGTATTTAGGGTTTATTGTTTACTTTATGGCAAAAGTCGCTAAAATACGCCGGCTTAAATATATAAACGTTCTTTTACAACCCAAAGGTAATACCATGCATCCAATGTTAAACATTGCGGTTCGCGCTGCGCGCAACGCAGGCAAAATTTTACTTCGCGCAAGTGAAGATTTATCAAAAGTTGAAATTCAACAAAAAGGCACTAACGACTTAGTGACTAACATTGATAAAGAAGCCGAAGCCGTAATTCGTGATACAATTTTAAAATCTTACCCTGATCACTGCATTGTTGGTGAAGAACTAGGTGAGCACAAAGGCAAAGATGCAGATTACCAATGGATTGTTGACCCGCTTGATGGCACAACTAACTTCATCAAGGGTATCCCTCATTTCGCGGTTTCTATCGCACTTAAAGTAAAAGGTCGTTTAGACCAAGCTGTAATTTACGATCCAGTTCGTGGCGAGCTTTTCACTGCATCTCGTGGTCAAGGCGCACAGCTAAACAGCAAGCGTTTACGCGTTACTAAAACCGTAGAATTAGCTGGTTCAATTTTAGCAACAGGCTTCCCTTTCAAACAAAAACACCACTTAGATGCATACACAGAGGCGTTTAAAGCATTGTTTACACAAACTGCTGATATTCGTCGTGCAGGTTCTGCAGCGCTAGATATGGCCTATGTAGCTGCGGGCCGTGTTGATGGCTTTTTTGAAATTGGTTTAAAACCGTGGGACACAGCAGCAGGCGAGTTACTTGTAAAAGAAGCTGGCGGCATGGTTGTTGATTTTGCAGGTGGCGTTAACTACAACAATAGCGGTAACATTATTTGTGGTGCACCTAAGCTTACTCAAGCAATTATCCGTGAAATTCGCCCAGTATTACCTGAAGCGTTACTTCGCTAATAAAGTGCATGTAACCCTATTATAAAAAAGGAGCCTATGGCTCCTTTTTTGTTTTAAAAGTAAGGGTTATCGAGCTTTAGCTCCGTGGTATAACCTTTTGTAAAAGGGAGAGAATTTATGTCTTTTGCAAAATACTCATCAAATAACGCATCAAACTCTCCGCTGTTTTGCATGTTTTGCAACCCAAGCTCTATGGCTTGCGCTAAAGCTGGCTTACTACTTACAACAAAATAATAAATACCGGTGGGATAACTAATAAATAAATTAGGCACAATAACTAAGTTACTCTGCGCATTGGCAACAAGCTCAGAATTAACTTCGATAAATGAGCGAGGAAAGTAATCGATTCTGCCCCGGCTAGTAAGCGTAAACATAGCTTGATAGTTACTCAGCGGCCTTACATGTAAGCCGTTATAGGCCATTATTTTTGTATCTGGCCAATCATGCCCTTGCACTGCCGAGAGCTCACTTAATTGCGCTAAAGTGGTAATGCCTTTAAATTTCTCGACATTTTTTTTACTGGTTAATAAAACGCGCTTGCCTATAAAGCCTTTAAATAGCGGGACTTTAACGGCTATTGCCCGTGTCTCTCGTTCTGGGCTGCTCATGCTCCAATAAACATCTAACTCTGTTTTATCTAGCTCAATCAGGTCACGCTGTTGCTGTAAGCTCACTGGCTGCATTTTTATGTCTACAGGATAATTAGCCCGCTCTAGGGCTTGTGTTAATAGCTCACTTAGGTATTCTTCACGGGCATTTTGCACACTTTGCTTTTGAGCAACATTAACAATCTCTACCCCTTGCACAAAAAAACTAACCGCAAATAAAGCAAACCCACCAACAACTACTTTTAATGGCAACATAATAATTACCTATTTTTTATACCACCTGTTTATTCTCTGGTGCTAAGCGCACTACGGCAGGCGCAGGCTTTCTGCGCTTACAAATAAACAAATAACTATGGCGATATCGCTTAGCCTCTTTTTTAGCATCTGTTGCAAGTGCTGCAACTTGATGGCTGTTTTTACATTCTTGTAAGTCGGGCTCCACAAGGCCAATTGATAACGTAAGTAAAGGTACAAATTGCTTTTCTCCCTCACGATTTGTAGCCCAGTAACCTTTGCTCTTAATGTGCTCAGGCGTAAAAAAAGTGCGTGATTGCAGTTCAAACTGCTCAATTATGGTATTACAAATATACACAGCATCTGATTGGTCAAACACAACCATAAAGTCATCACCACCTATATGTCCTACAAAGTTAGCACTGTTTTCGCATGCTTGCACGGTTACATCTGCCAATAATTTAATCACACTATCGCCACTGGCATAGCCGTATAAATCATTGAACTGCTTAAAGTGATTAAGATCTATATAGGCAAGCGAAAACGCACTTTGTGAGCGTAACCTTTGCTCTATTGCCTCATTAATCGCTACATTACCAGGGAGCATAGTGAGTGGATTAGCATGCTGGGCGTGACGAATTTTTTCTTCTGTTATGTGCTTTAAAATATCACGTAAAGGGGCAAGCCCTAAGTAACGTTCATTACGGGTGATCACAATATGGCGGCGAATATCAAAGTCTTGCTCTGTAATTTGCTGACTCACGGTATCAAGAAGTTGGTTTTCATCCACCACTAAAGGTTGTTTATCCATAAAGTCAGTTACGGGGCACTTGTCGTAAAGTGCATGGCCATAGGGCGCTGCAAACACCTCTGTGAGCTGATCTTTATGTAGTAACCCAACCGGTTGGCCGGCTTTATTTAAAACCGCTAGGCTCATCACGGCTTTGTCTTTTTCGAATAGCTTGTGGGCGTCTTTGCAACGGGTTTCGCTGTCTATTGCTTCTTGTGTAACAGCAAGCCAGCCAATCGCCATTGATTGATCAAACGTATTGCTTGGCTGTTTAAAGTTCAATGCTTGTAATTGCTCTGAGCTGTAATCAAGGCTTGGGTTTGAGTTTGGTTTTTCCAGTAAAAAACCTTGTACGTTTGCTATCCCTAAGCTTTCAACATAGGCAAGCTCTTCCACTCTTTCTATGCCTTCGGCTATTACGGCGGTGTTTGTTGCTTTTGCGAGTACCGTAATCGATTTTAAAAACTCTTTTTTAACTTCGCTTTCATCGCAATGATCAATAAAGTAACGGTCGATTTTTACAAAATCGGGGCATAGTTCAGACCACTGTTTTAAACCCGAGTAACCAGCACCTAAATCATCAATGGCAATGGTAAAACCCAGCTCGCGGTAGTGTGCAATTGTTTTTAATAATAAAAAACCATCGTCGACCTTTTCTTGCTCTGTTACCTCAATTACCACTCGGTTTGCTGCTAAACCAAACTGCTCTATTAAGTGCAAGGTTTCACCTTTTGGGTGGCAAGGGTCAAGCAAGGTTTTAGGGCTTACATTTAAAAATAACTTACCGTTTAGATTAAGCTTTACAAAGTTTTCAATTGCTTTTGAGCGGCATAATAGCTCAAGCTCTGAAATTAAAGCGTGCTCACTGGCCGCTTCAAACAGTCGGTTAGGCATTTCCAGAGGGCTGTTTTTAGGCCCTCGACTTAGCGCTTCGTAACCTATAATTGTTTGATTAGCTATATCAAAAATAGGCTGAAATAACGTGGTTATTTCACCGTTACTTAAAATGTACTCTAGTACTTTGCGCTGCATCGTCACTGCAAAACCTGATTGTCGTTTAATAGGGGCATTAAAGTAGCAAGCCTGTATGACAATTTTATGGCATTAGCGGCTATTGACCATTCCGGATTAAATTTACACAATTTAGGGGCGGTACAATCTAAGCGCTAAGTTTATAGCCTAATATACTGTTTACTATTCATACGTTATTGTAATGGCTTAATTATATAACCGGCTCAAGGCTTTAAGTTCAGCCTAAAAGGCGTGTACGTTTAATCTTAAAGCAACCAAGCTCTATAAACCGCGCGCAATAAAAAACCGCTCAATTGAGCGGTTTTATTTAGCGTTAACTCTATTACGGCAATGCGTCTAGGTCTGCGCCTTCTTTTTCAATTACCTCTGGTATTAAATCTTCTTTACTTACGCCCATGGTAATAGCTACCGAGCTTGCAACATAAACTGAAGAATAAGTACCAATGAACACACCAAATAACAGGGCTGTAGCAAAGCCATGAATGGTTTGTCCGCCCCACACAAATAGCGCAATCAATACCAAAATAGTGGTGATTGACGTTACAAGTGTACGGTTAAGTGTTTGCGTTAACGACATGTCGATAATTTCGATAGTGTCGTCGATGCGTACTTTACGGAAGTTTTCACGAATACGGTCAGATACAACAATAGTATCGTTAAGTGAGTAACCAATTACCGCCAATATTGCCGCTAAAATAGTTAAGTCAAACTCTAACCCTAATACAGAAAACAAACCAACTGTAATAATTACATCGTGTAATAGTGCACCTACCGCGCCCACAGCAAAACGCCACTCAAAGCGAAATGCCACGTAAATCAAAATACAAATAAGCGCAGTTAACATGGCAAGGCCACCCTGCTCTTTTAAGTCTTCCCCTACGCTTGGGCCTACAAACTCAATGCGGCGCATTACTACGCTCTCATCAGCTTGCTTTAAGGCAGTAATAACTTGGTTACCAATAACTTCGGCTTTTACTTCACTGCCACGCGGCGCTAAACGAACCAAAATATCTTGGCTAGAACCAAACAGCTGCACTGAGGCATCGGCAAACCCGTTTTCAGCTAATACTGAGCGTACTTTTTTCAAATCTGCAGGTTGCGAAAAACCAACCTCTACAGCGGTACCGCCAGTAAAATCTAAACCAAAGTTTAAACCTTTGATAAAAATTGAGGCAAACGACGCTAAAATTAATAGCGTAGAAAAACCCATAGCCACTTTACGAAGTGACATGAAACGTAGGGTTTTACCACCCAAACTTAAAATTTGCATGTCCGCTCCTTAAATTGAAAGTTTATCAATGCGCTTACCACCAATAAATAAGTTAATTACCGCACGGGTACCAACTATGGCTGTAAACATTGAAGTTAAAATACCAATTGCCAGCGTTACGGCAAAACCTGCAATAGGGCCAGTGCCCACTGCAAATAAAATAACCGCAGCAATTAAAGTAGTAATATTGGCATCAAAAATAGTACTAAAGGCGCTATCGTAACCAAAATGAACGGCTTGTTGAGGGCTGCGGCCATCGGCCAGCTCTTCACGAATACGCTCAAAAATAAGTACGTTTGCATCAACCGCCATACCCACTGTTAATACAATACCGGCAATACCTGGCAGCGTTAATGTGGCTCCTGGAATTAACGACATTACACCTACAATAAGCACTAAGTTAGCTGCTAGTGCAATGTTGGCAACTAAACCAAACCCTTTGTAGTAAATAAGCATAAAGGCAAGTACAAACGCAAAGCCAAGGGCTACCGCTGTCATACCGGCTTCAATGTTTTCTTGACCTAGGCTTGGGCCTACTGTGCGCTCTTCAACAATTTGAATTGGCGCTACTAATGCACCGGCGCGTAATAGTAAGCTTAAGTTGTGGGCTTCGGCTGGGTTATCAATACCTGTAATACGGAATGAACGGTCAAGACGAGCCTGAATAGTCGCAACGTTAATAACCTCTTCTACCTTAATAGGTGGAAGTGCTTTACCGTCCGCATCTTTTTTACCCGATGGCTTGTACTCAATAAATACCGTTGCCATGCGCTTACCAATAGCGCGCTTGGTAAAGGCATTCATTTTTGCCCCGCCTTTGCTATCTAAGGTAATGCTTACTTGTGGGCGCTGGTATTCGTCGTTCCCTGATTGTGCACCAGTGATATGGCTACCTTCAAGAATGACACGTTTTTTAAGTACCACAGGGTAGCCATCACGGCTCATGATCATTTCTGTGCCCGCAGGAATACGTCCTTGAGCAGCAGCACTTGGGTCTGCGTTTTCGTCTACTTCACGAAATTCAAGCGTGGCCGTTGCACCTAAAATTTCTTTAGCGCGTGCTGTATCTTGTACACCTGGTAGTTGCACAATAATACGCTCAGCACCTTGGCGCTGTACGTTAGGCTCTGCAACACCAATTTGGTTAATACGATTACGAATAATGGTTTCGTTTTGCTTAATAGCGTAGTCACGTATTTCTTTAAGCTTTTGCTCACTCATAGTGGCAAAAAATGCGCGATCGTTACTGCTATCATCAATGTATACGTTTAATGGGTAGCGCGATGCTAAAAAGCGTTCAGCCGCCTCTTTATCTTCTTCGGTACGCATTTCTACACGCATACGCTCAGAGCCCGCTACGCGGCGAACACTACGGTAACGAAGTTTTTCTTCGCGTAGGTCGCTACGAAAATCTTGTTCCATTTGCTCTAGCTGATTATCTACCGCGGTTGCCATGTCGATTTCCATGGTGAAGTGAACACCACCACTTAAATCAAGGCCTAGCTTCATAGGGTTACCACCCAATGATTTTAACCATGAAGGTTGCGCAGGTGCCATATTAATAGCAGAGATATAATCGTCGCTAAGAGAATTACGCAGTAAGTCTTGCGCTTTTAGCTGTTCTTCAACATTTTTAAAACGTACTAATACTTGGCCGCCTTCAAGCACGGTAGACTTAGCTGTTACATTATGTTGTTTGAGGGTTGCGTTTACTTTGTCTACTACACTGAGATCGACATCTGCGCCTTTTGCCCCCGAAACCTGAATGGCCGGATCGCGGCCATACAAGTTTGGAGAAGCATATAAAAGGCCAATGGCTACCACAGCTAAAACAAGTAAATACTTCCAAATTGGAAACTTGTTTAACACAGGCATGTCCTTTTTATTTTTATAGTGACTTCATTGTGCCTTTAGGCAATACAGCAGATACTGCCGATTTTTGTACTGTTACTTCAGCTTGCTCATTTAAAGAAATCACGATGAAATCTTTATCTTCAGTAATTTTAACAATTTTACCTACTAAACCGCCTTGGGTAAGTACTTCATCACCTTTAGCCATCGCGCTCATAAGGCTTTTGTGCTCTTTAACACGCTTAGCTTGTGGACGGTAAATTAAAAAGTAAAAAACTAAACCGAAAATAGCTAACATAATTAGCATTTCCCAGCCACCACTTGCAGCAGGTTGACCAGCAGCGGCGTGTGCGTTTGAAATAAATAAACTCATAATACTTCCTCTATATTTTTAAATTTTAATTTATATCTGCAAGCTCTGGCACGTCTTGGCCACGGCGAGCATAAAAATCACTAACAAATTCTTCTAGTTTACCTTCGCTAATTGCATTGCGTAGGCCTTCCATAACACGCTGATAGTAACGCAAGTTATGGATTGTGTTTAGTCGTGCGCCTAAAATTTCGTTACATTTATCAAGGTGATGCAAATAAGCACGCGAATAATTTTTACAGGTATGACAATCACACTCAGGATCAAGTGGGCCAGTGTCTGTTTTATGTACTGCGTTACGAATTTTAATTGTACCTGTGCTAATAAATAAATGACCATTACGTGCATTACGGGTAGGCATTACACAGTCAAACATATCAATACCACGGCGTACAGACTCAACTAAGTCTTCAGGTTTACCTACACCCATCAAGTAGCGCGGTTTGTCTTCTGGCATTTTGTACGCACAATGATCAAGAATATTCATCATTTCGTTTTTAGGCTCACCAACCGATAGGCCGCCTAATGCGTAACCATCAAAGCCAATTTCTTCTAGGCCTTTTTGTGATTGTGCACGTAACTCTGGGTACATACCACCTTGAATAATACCAAATAAGGCTGATGGGTTATCGCCGTGGCCTTCTTTAGAGCGCTTAGCCCAACGAAGCGATAGCTCCATTGAGTCTTTTGCTTCTTTTTCGGTGGCAGGGTATGGCGTACATTCGTCAAAAATCATTACGATGTCTGAGCCTAAATCACGCTGTACTTCCATTGATTTTTCAGGTGACATCATAATTTGGTCACCATTTACCGGCGATTGGAACAACACGCCTTCTTCGGTAATTTTACGCATAGCACCAAGGCTAAATACTTGGAAACCACCTGAGTCGGTTAAAATTGGAAAGTCCCAATTCATAAAGTCGTGTAAATCACCGTGTTGTTTAATGATTTCAGTACCTGGGCGTAGCATTAAATGAAAGGTGTTACCCAAACAAATTTGCGCCCCTGTGGCTTTAACTTCATCTGGGGTCATGCCCTTAACAGTACCGTAAGTACCTACTGGCATAAATGCAGGCGTTTCTATTACACCACGGTCAAAAATCAAGCGGCCGCGGCGCGCTTTTCCGTCGGTGCGGTCTAATTCAAATTTCATATCATCCTCAATGTCGGAAAAACAGTCCAACAAGCTATAATTTAACCGCTCGATTCTACCCTTTTTGCCCCGTTATTACTATTAGCTGCGCTAAATTCACTGCGTATTAGCGCAGGCAAATAAAAACCCAGCGTGCGAGCTGGGCTTTTAAAAACGGTACCGGATAAAAACGTGCTTATTTACGTGTTAAAAACATCGCATCGCCGTAGCTAAAAAAGCGGTACTTTTGTTCTATAGCCGTGTTGTACGCGCCCATAATGTTATCTTGGCCGCTAAAGGCACTTACTAGCATTATGAGGGTTGATTCAGGCAAGTGAAAGTTAGTCACCATGGCATCAACTACATTAAACTGATAACCCGGAAAAATAAAAATATCGGTATCGCCAAAATAGCTCTCTAATTTACCGCCGTGTACTTTTGCTGCCGACTCCAACGAGCGTACAGAAGTAGTTCCCACAGCTATAACACGCCCACCGTTAGCTTTTGTATTAGCAACAGCGTGAACCACCTCATCAGGTACTTCAATGTATTCAGAGTGCATTACATGCTCATCTACGCTTTCTACACGCACCGGCTGAAACGTACCTGCGCCAACATGTAGCGTAACAAACGCCATGTTTACGCCTTTTTGTTTTAGTGCCGCCATTAACTTATCGTCAAAATGCAGCCCTGCTGTAGGCGCTGCTACTGCACCGGGCTTTTCGCCATAAACGGTTTGATAACGCTCGCGGTCAGCTTCGGTGTCTGGGCGGTCAATGTAAGGAGGTAAAGGCATGTGACCAATGTCGTTTAGAATATCGAGTACATTTTGGCTACGATCAAATTCAAGCTCAAATAACGTATCGTGACGCGCAATCATTGTCGCTTTTGCTTTGCCTTCTAAAATAACTTCGTTACCAGGCTTTAACGACTTACTTGCTCTTACATGGGCAAGTACGCGGTGTTCATCAACTACACGCTCTACAAGTACTTCGACCTTACCTCCAGAGGCTTTTTGGCCAAACATACGAGCAGGAATAACGCGGGTATTATTAAATACTAATAAGTCACCTTCGTTTACTAAATCAAGTAGGTCGCTAAACACTTTGTGTTCAACATTGCCAGTTGGGCCATCTAGGGTTAGTAAACGGCTGCTGGTTCTGTCTTGTTTAGGAAAACGAGCAATTAATTCATCAGGTAAGTCAAAGCTAAAGTCAGCCACGCGCATAGTCGGTATTCCACATCATTAAAATCGCGCCAAGTGTATATCTATCCTCGGCTAAGCTCAAGATATCTACCACAGTTGAGAGGATTCGCCCTATTTTAGATACATTTGAGTAACTACTTTAAATAATCTTGTTCTTATTGGTAAATATCATTATTCTTACTGTCCTTAATAATGATGGTTTAGTTTTGGGGTTATAAAAAAGTGGCAGATAAGCTGAAGTTGCTCATTCTAAACGCAAGTAGCGAAGAACGCCGCACTATACGCGCCACTTTAGAGTACTTAAACGTATTTGAATTTATTGAAGCCGCAGATAGCCTAGATGCACTCACTCTGTTAAAAAAGCAGCCAGTAAACATGATTATTACAGGCTTAAGCGTGGGGAAAATAGATGGTTGGCGTTTTTCTCGCATGATCCGCTCAGGCTTACTTAAAACACCTAAAAACACCCCTATTTTACTTATTCCCCCTATTTATTGTGAGCGTATAGCAGAAACCACCGCTCGTAGTTATGGCATAGATGCCGTACTGCCTTTTGAGCACCAAGATATGCTGCCGCAGGTGCTGGCCAATGTTCTGTCTACGCATTTAGAAAAAAGCAGCCGCCTTAATTTACTCTTGCTTGAGCCAATAGCGCAAAAAGCCGATGAAATAGCGGAGCAACTTAAGCTCAATTTTGCCATTACCCATGTCACCTCAAGCCAAAGTGCTTTAAACGCTTACAACCAACAACAATTTGCCATTGTACTGCTTGATGCAACCGCGTCGCGCGCAGATACTTCAAGTGTTTTAGTTGAAGAAATACTGCAACATAACCCTAAACAAGCCATTGTAACTATTATTGATAATAACGATGCCGACTATGCAGAGCAGCTGCTGCTATCCGGCGTTACCGACTTTATAAGAGCGCCATATGACCCGTCGTTTTTAAATAAAGTATGTGACCATGCTGCGCGCCGTGAAGACTTTATGGTTAGTTATGCTGAGTTTGCCCAAAAGGTTGAACAGTTAAGTATTAGCGAAGTACGCTACAAAGAGCTTTTTTCAGCGCACCAACGCATTTTGCTGCATTTAAATACGGTGGTTTTAGAGCTCGACCAACAAGGTAAAATTCGCTTTATCAATCCTGCTTGGGAAACACTAAGTGGCTTTGGGGTTAAATCGTCTTTGCAAAAATCATTAATCGATTATTGCTCTGATGAGTGCCAAGTAAAACTAAATACGACCATTAACGATATTCTTAATGGCGGCATGCACCAGCAGCAAGTCGAGATTCAACTTAATCATAAAAATGGCAATCAGATTTGGGTGGAATGCCGCTTACAGCTAATAAAAAACAGCCGTAATAATGCCACCATTACTGCCACAATCGACAACATACACGAGCGTAAACAAGCTGAATTAAAGCTGCGCCACTTAGCCCTGCACGATACGCTAACAGGTTTACATAATCGTTATTATTTTGATCAACAACTCAATAAAATATGCCAAACCAAGCACACCTATGGTGATGTAGAGCACGCACTTATTTACATCGATTTAGATCATTTTAAAATAATTAACGACAGCAAAGGCCACCAACAAGGCGACATTGTACTAAAAGATGTAGCTCAATTATTTGAAGCAAACATTAGCGCTAAACATTTAGTGTGTAGAATAGGCGGTGACGAATTTGCTGTTATTTTAAAAAATACGCAGCTGCTTGACGCTCACCTAATTGCAGAGAGTATTTGTAGCGCGATTGAACAGCACGAGTTTAAATCAGAAGACCAAGTGTATTCAATTAGCTGCTCTATTGGCTTAACGCAAATAACGGCTAAAAATTGCGACCCGAGTGAGTGCCTCAAGCAAGCCGATATAGCCTTATATATTGCTAAAAGTTTAGGCCGTAACCTAGTCCACTGCTACTCAAAAGAAGATGCGCAAAATAACACCTTGCAAACCGGGCTTGAGTGGGGGCATGAAATTAGACAAGCACTTCAGCAAGATAACGTAGAGCTGCACTATCAGCCAATATGGGACTTTAAAGCCAATAAAGTGGCTTATTTTGAAGCGTTACTGCGTTTAAAAGTAGACGATAAACTTATTTTCCCTAATCAATTTATTCCCTCTCTTGAGCTGCTAAACGACACCTTTTTAATGGACCAATGTGTTATTCGCAATGCCATTGCTAGCGTGGCTGAGCACCCAGATTTAAACCAAGTGGCTATTAACCTTTCTGCTCAATCGTTTTTAGATGAGCGCTTAGTGCCACATATAGAATCGAGCCTAGAAAAATACCACGTACCGCCTTCGCGTATTATTTTTGAAATTACCGAGTCAGCCTCAGTTAACAATTTAAAAGCCACCCGTAAAATGATAGAAAAGCTAAACAGTTTAGGCTGTCATTTTTCTATTGATGACTTTGGTACAGGCTTTAGTACTTTTAACTATTTAAAACAGTTACCTGCACAGCATGTAAAAATAGATGGCTCGTTTGTACGCGACATGATTAACGACCCCATTGACTTAGCACTGGTTAAGGCCATTAACGATATAAGCCGCTCCCTTGATAAGCGCTCTGTGGCAGAATACGTAGAAAGCGAAGAGATATTTTTTGCACTAAAAGAGATTGGTGTTGACTACGGACAAGGCTATTTTATTGCCCGTCCTGTGCCTGTAGAAAAAGTACAATCGACGCTTAAAATTATTTACCAGAAGAAACCTTTTATCCAACAACACACTAGCGCCAGCTAAACATTTTTAAACAGTTTTAAGCATTTTATTACTATCATTATTGCACTTATTGCCTATACTTTACGTACCACTTAGTAAATGTCTTGTTATTTTGATGATTTAACAATAAAAACATGACATTACCTATAAGCATACATGACTAGCAATTACATAGAGGTTAAAGCTTGTCAGGTTTAAGGAGGAAGGTATGGCGCAGTTGATTATTTTACTTCTCGTAATACATTGTGTAATTGCGTATCAGTGCTATCGGTACGCGCAGCTAAAGGGCTACCCAGTAGGCGTATTCGCTACTTTAGGCCTACTCCCGTATTTTAATGTAGTGGTTTGGATTTACTTGCTTTTTCTACCCGAACTCGAACCCTTTGAAAGCCAAACACATAGCAAACAGCAGCCCTTGTAGGCTGCTGTTTTGTTTATGCTACGCGAATGCTTAATAGTGACCAATAACCACAATGCACAGCCCCTGTTTCCCTAAAACAACATATTACTGCTGCACTTTAACCTTAAAGGTAAATAGGCTTAACTCTCAAAGTCTAAGCTACATTGGCGAGCCAAAAACACTTCTAGCTGTTGGCTGAATAACTTAAAGTCGCGAATTCTTCCTGTGGTTTTACGCCACAGTATGCCTATATCTCTGTAGGCATCGCCTTGCGATGGGGTTGCTATCATGTTTTTATCTTTAAGAATACCCGCATTAATCGCCATTTGCGGTAAAAATGTAACCCCTAACTGATGCTCTACCATGCTTAATAAGGTATGTAAGCTTGCAGCTTCAAAAGGGTTAATACAGCTTGAGCGATTTAGATGACACGCACTCAATGCATGCCCTGTCATACAATGCTCTCGCTCTAATAAAAACACACTAGCATCGGGTAACAAGTTAAAGTCTTCAACGCCTTTAGCAGGGCTGTAATCTTTATGGTGCACTAAACTAAAGTGATCTTTAGCCAATACTTGAGTATGAAACTTCTCCGTTTGGTACGGTAAGGCTAATAAGGCTAAATCAATATGGCCGTGTTCAAGCTTATCTAATAACTTGTCGCTGGTATCTTCAACAAGTACCAACTCTAAATCACAAAAGGTTTGCTTACAAAAGTGATACAAAGGCGCCGCTATAAAGCTGGCGATAGTGGGTATAACCCCTACCACTAACTTACCATTGAGTGGCGTTAAAAAGCTTTTGGTTAGCTCTTTTAAACTAATTGTATCATTAATAATTTTACGAGAGCGCTCAACGACCTCTTCACCAATACTGGTAAACATAAGGCTGCGATTTTCTCGCTCAATTAGCTGACAACCGAGTGTTTCTTCAAGGTTTTGAATTGCACTGCTTAAAGTAGATTGCCCAATAAAGCACGCACTTGCTGCACGGCCAAAATGCTGGTGCTGATGTACAGCTAATAAATACTGTAGCTGTTTAATACTTGGTAGGTTGGTCATTTTTTCTTTCCACAAATAAAAAGACCCCAACACCTAGGGCGTTGAGATCTTTTCAAGCTAAAAGTCTATGAGTACTTTTTTGTTAAACCCCAAACGCGGTTCTTAGTACGTAGAAAATAACAATAGCAAGGGCAGCGCCAACTGGCAATGTAATTACCCAAGAAACTACAATGTTTCTGATAACACCCATGTTAAGTGCAGCAATACCACGTGCCATACCTACACCTAATACCGCACCAACTAAGGTTTGTGTAGTAGAAATTGGCATACCTGTACCTGATGCAATAACAACGGTAGACGCAGCAGCTAATTCGGCAGCAAAGCCACGGCTAGGCGTTAAGTGAGTAATACCTTCACCTATCGTTTTAATTACCTTTTTACCTAAAATAGCAAGACCGGCAACAATACCAAAACCACCTAGTGGTAAAATCCACCAAGCTATAGCCGCTTTTTTAGCGATTTCACCGTTGCTTTCAACAATGTTCACAACCGCAGCAAGTGGACCAATTGCATTCGCTACATCGTTTGAGCCATGCGCAAACGCCATACAACACGCTGTTAATACCATTAATACCGCAAATACTTTTTCTACGTTATTAAATTGCATTTGTTTATCGGCTTTAGGGTCGATATTTAAACGTGAAATCGCAATTTTACCAATAATAGCTACAATTACAGCAATCGCGATCGCAATTAAATAACCTTCAGTAGCGCCTAGGTTAATACCTATATGCTTTAAGCCTTTTTTAATTGTTACTAGCGCCATAATAAAACCCGCTAAACCCATGTACAAAGGTACAAAGCGTTTTGCGTTTTTAAGCGGTGCATCAGTATCAAAAATCAGCTTTTGCGCACTCATAAAGATTAAGTAAGCAATAAAGCCCGAAATAGCAGGTGTAATAATCCAGCTACCTACAATACCACCTACTTTATTCCATTGAATAGCCTCTGTACCCACTGCAACTAATGCAAAACCAATGATTGCACCAATAATTGAGTGAGTTGTTGAAACAGGCCAACCTAAAAATGAGGCAATTAATAGCCAAGTACCTGCTGCAAAAAGTGCAGAGATCATACCTAAAACCATTAAATCAGGGAGAGCAGCAAAAGGCGCAGCATCAATAATACCTTTACGGATTGTTGATGTAACCTCACCACCTGCTAAGTAAGCACCAGCAAATTCAAAAATCATAGCAATAATAATTGCTTGTTTAATTGTTAACGCTTTTGAACCTACCGAAGTACCCATCGCATTAGCAACGTCGTTCGCGCCAATACCATAAGCCATAAAAAAGCCGACTGCTGCGGCAATTAAAACTAATACCGTGCCGTAAGATGCAATGATATCCATTGTGTAACCTTAATCTTTCGTTTGAACTGATTTTTATAAATTAACGAGCTAGCATCAGCTCAAGACGTGATCCTACGCGCTCTGCAATATCTGCAAGTTCGCCAACCCATTCAATTATTTTGTATAAAAACATAACATCAATTGGGTTTAGCTCGCTTTCTACATCGCGTAGTTGGCGGCGTACTTTAATTTGCATTTCATCCGTGTCTTGTTCTATGGCATCCAATTCTACGAGCATTTTTTCTACTAAAGTCACCTCGCGACCTTTAAAGCCCGTTTCTAACAATTCTTCTAACTCATTAATTGCTTTTGATGCTTGTTTAGTCGCATCAACACAACGTGTTAGATAAGCTAAAAAGTCTGCTTGCATAGCACTAGGAATTGTCATTTCACGGCCAATTACGCGCCCTGCAATGTCTTTAGCCTTATTTGCTATTTTATCTTGTTGAGTTACGAGTTCGAGCAGATCTGTACGCTCTACCGGCATGAATAAACCACGCGGTAATTGTAAGCGTATATCTCTTTTCATATCATCAGCTTCACGCTCTAAATTACGAATAGTTAAGCGAAGCTCTTCTGCTTGCTGCCACTCTTCTTTAAATACGTGATTAAAAAAAGGTATCAAGGCTTTACTTGCTTGATGAACCTTCTTGATGTGTTCTTCCATTGGTTTGATAGGAGATTTTGCAAATACTCCTAAAAACGCGTTTGTAGGCATAACTGACCCTTTAATCAAATTGATATGCTTTGCAGCATGAATTTTACAGTATTAGCCGCGATTGTGAACGCTTTTTATTATTTCATCATGGCTAACAATGCATAAAGCGGCACTAAGCCGCTTTAATAAAAAAGAATGATAGATAAAAACCTACAACGATTTTTCTATATCTTCTTGAGATGTATGACGAATATCTTTGCCGTTTACAAAATAAATAATGTATTCCGCAATATTTTGGCAACGGTCGCCAATACGCTCTAATGAACGTACAGACCATACTAAATCCATAATTTTAGGAATTGAGCGTGGATCTTCCATCATGTAAGTCATAATTTGACGCGTGATTGCTTCATATTCACGGTCAACTTTTGCATCTTCTTTATGTACTTCAAAGGCGCGTTGTACATCCATGCGCGCAAACGCATCAAGTACATCATGTAGCATTTTTAAAACTTGGCGACCCATGTTTTCAATATTCACTAATAAATCTTGCTGATCTTTAGTAAATGAATCAAGTGCCACTTTAGCAATGCGCTCTGCTTCATCGCCAATGCGTTCTAAATCGGCAATCGTTTTTGCAATAGCAATTACTAAGCGTAAATCGCTCGCAGCAGGCTGACGACGCGCAATGATGCGCGTACATTCATCATCAATGCTAACTTCCATTGCATTTACTTTGTAATCGTTCTGGCGTACTTTTTGTGCCAGTTCAGCATCATTGCGACTTACTGCATCTAATGCACTGCTTAGCTGCTGCTCAACTAGGCCACCCATGTTAAGTACATGGTTACGAACATTTTCTAGCTCTTGGTTAAAGCGCCCAGAAATATGCTTATTTATATTATGTTCCATAATTACCTTCTCTTAAATTCGTTTACAACACTAAAACGTATACGACTAGCCGTAACGGCCTGTAATGTAGTCTTCCGTTTTCTTTTTGCTTGGCGTTGTAAATAAGGTATTTGTGTCTGAGTATTCAATCAACTCGCCCATGTACATAAAGGCCGTTTGATCAGATACACGCGCTGCTTGTTGCATGTTATGTGTCACAATAACAACGGTAAATTTGTTCTTTAAATCGTTAATTAGCTCTTCAATAACCAAAGTAGAAATTGGATCAAGTGCCGATGTTGGTTCATCAAGTAATAGTACTTCAGGTTCAATCGCAATTGAACGGGCAATAACTAAACGCTGTTGCTGACCACCTGATAGGCCAAATGCACTATCGTGTAATCTGTCTTTTACTTCATCCCATAAAGCCGCACCGCGAAGTGATTGTTCTACCACTTCATCTAGCTTACGCTTTTCTTTAATACCTTGTAAGCGTAGGCCATAAACCACATTTTCATAAATTGATTTAGGAAATGGGTTAGGACGCTGAAACACCATACCCACGTTACGACGAAGCGCGGCTACATCTACACTTTTATCGTAAATGTTTTGGCCGTGAAGTAATATTTCACCTTCAATACGACACACATCAACTAAATCGTTCATGCGGTTAATACAACGCAATAGCGTTGATTTACCACACCCCGACGGACCGATAAACGCCGTAACTTGGCCTTTCGGAATATTCATATTTACTTTGCTAAGCGCTTGCTTTTCACCATAGTAAAGATCAAGGTCCTTAATCTCTAACGCTTTTTGGTCATCAGTTAAGTTTTCTAAGTCTAACTTCAAGCTTTTGTTAGCTTGGTTTACTTGTGGAGCGACTGTAATCATGTTTGTTACCTATAATTCTTTACTAATTAGTGTTCAAGCGATCTGAATTTTTCACGTAAATGGTTACGTATGCCTATCGCTGTTATGTTGAGGGTAATAATCACCGACACTAATAAGAAGGCCGTTGCGTATACCAGCGGGCGTGCCGCTTCAACATTCGGGCTTTGAAAGCCCACATCATAAATATGAAAGCCTAAGTGCATGAACTTTCTATCTAAGTGAAAATAAGGGAAGTTGCCATCAAGTGGTAACGTAGGAGCCATTTTTACCACACCTACGAGCATTAACGGCGCAACTTCACCGGCCGCTCGAGCAACAGCAAGTATTAAACCTGTCATAATTGCTGGGCTTGCCATAGGAATAATAATACGCCACAAGGTTTCAACTTTGGTTGCACCAAGCGCTAATGAACCATCACGCACTGTACTTGGAATACGCGATAAACCTTCCTCGGTTGATACAATAACAACCGGTAATGTAAGAATAGCTAATGTAAGCGCAGACCACATAACACCCGGCGTACCAAATACTGGCGTTGGCGCAGCTTCTGGGTAAAACAGTTGGTCAAGGCTACCACCTAACATGTAAACAAAAAAGCCTAAGCCAAATACACCGTAAACAATAGACGGTACACCGGCAAGGTTAATTACCGCAATACGAATCATCTTAGTTACTGCATTTTTAGCTGCGTATTCATGTAAGTAAATTGCAGCTACAACACCAAATGGGGTCACAATAACGGCCATCAGCATAACCATAAATACTGTACCAAATATAGCAGGGAATACGCCGCCCTCGGTGTTTGCTTCACGTGGGTCGTCTGATACAAACTTACCCAGTTGTACAAAGTAATGACCTAATTTTGAGAAAAAGCCCATGTCGTTAGGCAACCAAACATCAAGCACTTGATACAGTGGAATGGTGACTACTTCACCACGCATGTCCTTAACTAAAACTTGGTCACGCTTGGCTTTTTTACGCAGTGCAAATAACTCTTTTTCAAGTACTGCATATTCGTTACGTAACTCGGCACGTGCTTGAGCAAGCTCAGCAACACGCTCATCGGTTAGTTCATCATCAAGTAGGTACGCTTTTTCTTGTAAGCGAAGACGTTCTAATTCGTAGTTGATATGACCAATGTCGCCATTTTGTAAATCAAGCGCTTCGTCGTTTAAATCAACCGCACGCTCTACTAACTCATGTAAGGTTTCGATTTTATCGCCAGTAACCGGCTTTCCATCTTTAATTACACCTTCTATGTAGCCATAAAAGTTACCGTTTTTACTGCGCTCAAATACAGCAAGCGTAGCCGGTGTACTTTGCTCAGTAATATCGGTTTCTAATATCCAACGAAAATCTAAATCTACATATTCGCGGTTACCTGTTTTTATAAGTAAACGCTCAACTTCGTCTTTATTAAAATCTGATACATCAATACCTGTTGCAGCTAAACGCGCTGTAGGCACAAGTTCTCGGTCGTAAACTTCACCAATTATGGTTTGTTTTGAAATAGACCCTTCTAGCTCAAATTGAACTACCTCAGATGGCCAGAAAAAGCTTAATCCCTTCCAAGCTATCATTGCTAATAAACCGAGAACTGAAATTAAGCTGATGCTTACCGCACCACCTGTCATCCAAATCCAAGGAGAACCAGACTTAAACCACTGCTTTACCATGTCGTGTCTCTCCACTTACATTGAGCTGTATTTTTCACGCAGTTGCTGACGAACAAACTCAGCCACTGTGTTGAAAATAAAGGTGAATATGAATAGTACAAATGCTGCTAAGAATAATATTCTATAGTGCGAGCTGCCTACTTCTGATTCAGGCATTTCTACTGCAATGTTTGCTGCAAGCGTACGCATACCTTGGAAAATACTCCAATCCATAATTGGCGTATTACCTGTTGCCATTAATACAATCATGGTTTCGCCTACTGCACGGCCAAGTCCCATCATCACGGCAGAGAAAATACCTGGGCTTGCTGTAAGTAGTACAACACGTACTAGTGTTTGCCACTGCGTAGCACCAAGTGCTAGTGAGCCATTTGATAAATGTTTAGGAACACTAAATACAGCATCTTCTGCAATCGAGAATATAGTAGGAATAACGGCAAAGCCCATCGCAATACCCACCACTAATGAATTACGTTGGTCAAACGTCATACCCAGCTCGTTGGTTAGGTACTGACGTACATTTCCGTCAAACATCCAAAGCTCTACTGTTTCGCTCATCGCGAACGAGAACCAACCAATTAATAGAACAACCGGAATAAGTAAAATAGAGTGCGACCCTTCAGGGATTTTATGGCGAATACTCGCTGGTAACTTAGTCCAACCGAGTGCTGTTGCTAGCACACCTAACGGTAATAAAATCAGTAAGCCAACAATAGCAGGTAGGTGCTCTTCTATAAGTGGCGCTAACCACAGGCCTGCTAAAAAGCCTAATATTACAGTCGGGAGGGCTTCCATAATTTCTACCGTTGGCTTTACCACTTTACGCAGCTCGCTCGACATAAAGTAAGCGGTGTAAATAGCGGCAGAAAGCGCAATGGGTACTGCAAATAGCATGGCGTAAAGCGCTGCTTTTAACGTACCAAACGAAATAGGAACCAAAGAAAATTTAGACTCAAAGTCATCACTTGCTGATGTAGATTGCCAAATATAACCAGGCTCAGGGTAACCTTCGTACCACACTTCTTGCCAAAGCGCAGACCAGGTAACCTCTGGGTGCTCATTATGAATTTCTAATACGGTTAGTTGGTTATCGGCTAAAATAAGGGCAGCATTTGAGCGCGGAGCTATAGCAAAGTTTTTAATCTCGCCATCACTTACTTTACCTTGCCAAAGTTTTGCCTCACTTGTGGTGTAATACACACCTAGCTCACCATTGCTGCTCGTGGTGAAGAAAGTTCGACGATAAAACTCGGTAAAAATGTTCAGCTTGCTTTGTTTAGTTGTTTCAAACGACCGAATTTTTTGATACTCACGGCCGCTGTCTGTATTTACTTCAAACCACTGCGATACTTCACCGTTATCGTTTGCAAGCATGAGTGAGTTAGCACCAGCAAGTAGCTGCGCAGACACTAAGTTAGCACTTTCTTCGTTAGCCGAAAGCAGCTGAATTTGCTCTACTTCGCTTGGGTAGCGTGTATCGTAAACATAAATTTGATTTGCCGAACGTACAAATGTGCGGGTGGTGTCTGGCGAAATTAAAAGCTCATCAACACGGCCTTCAATATTAAGCTCAGTGCGCTCAACTACCCATTCTACTTCACCGGTAAACATGTTTTCTTCAGCAACAAAGCTGCTAAATAAAACGCGTTTGTCTTCGGTTAAAGCAACCACGGCTGTTTTATCTTCGTAATGACTAAATGCAAAACGCTTAATGGCAGCACCTTGCTCGTCAACTTCTAATGCCATTTTGCCAAGTGGATAATCTAAACGTGGCGTTAGCTTTCTTTCGTTGTTAGGAAAAGTAACTAAAAACTTAGGTGCTACCAGCACCACTGAGCCATTTTCTAAACCAAACGCATAATGCCCCTGAAACGGCGCACTGTTTGCAAAGCTTGATGCATCACTAGGTAGCTCGGCGCTTAATGTTTTAAGCTTTTTACCAAAGCTGCCATCTTGCACACTATAAAAATCTACCTTTCCTTGCTGAGAGAGTAAAAAAGCAACCTCAGTTTGCTCCTCAACACCTAAGCCCACAATTTGTTCAGCATTAGCAACGTTAAAACTGTTACGTTTTTCTACTTTTGCTGATTCAAAAATTGGTTGTACTACATAAAGAAGGTAAAAGAATATTAATAACAATGCTATTAATACCATTACTCCGCCTGCGGAAATACCCCACTTTGCAAACCGGTCTTTAAATAGACGGCTTCGATCCGTATTTAAAGTCGGCTTATTCGGATTGGAAGTCATCAAAACACCCTTTAATTCTGTCGTTGCGCGAATTATATTTCATCAAGATGACAGTAATGTTACAGATGTAATAAATACCCGCCTAAATGCTTTAAAATCAGTCCTTTTTTCTACTAACAGCGCTTGCTAAATTGTTACTCACTGATATGCCACAACATAAATCGATACAAAAAAGGGGAAATATTTAATATAAACGCACTAAATTAGTGCCTATTTAGCTATTTAATAACGCGTTTTACTGCCCTGCTGGAGATGACTAAATTTATGCTTTTATGGCGCATTAGTTGTTAACACTTTTATGCTTAAATAAAGTACATAGCGCTCAAAGCATTAAAAAAATAAATGTTATGGTTCATAAATGACACTTATTATCAAAAATGCTATAAAATTGTTAATAAATTCAGAGTGTATTTATGTTCTTGAAGGAACTAATTTGTGCTTTTATTGGACAAACAATTTAACGCAGACAATACTAAATCTATGTATAACGAAACCAGACCGCAGCGCTAAAGTTAAAAAAACTCAACGATAAAGACACAAATAAGTAATAATAAATAATTAGTTTTTTATGGGTTTATATTACCCACTACAATGATAGAAACGTTATAAACACTTAATGCCTACGCATTTACATTTTCAGGCTTAGAGAGAGCTATTTATGAAGCAGTTGGTGATCACCATTTTAGGGCAAGACCGGCCCGGATTAGTAGAAAGTATTTCATCGGTTATCTTGCAAAATAAGGGTAACTGGCTGAGCAGTAATTTAAGCCACTTACTAGGCCACTTTGCCGGCATTATTCAGGTAGAAGTAGCGCAAGAGCACTTTGAAGCATTGCAAAACGCATTAAATGCCTTACCTAAACTCGACGTACGGATTGAAACTGGCAACACTGAAGTAGAGCCAAGTAGCAAAGAACAAATAAATTTTGTCATTACTGGCAATGACCGCCCGGGCATTGTGCAGGAGCTGGCAAGTGTAATACGCCACAAAGGCGCTAGCATTACTCACTTAAACTCAAGGCAACAAAGTGCGCCAAATTGGGGAGTGCCTATTTTTAGTGCCGTAGCGACTGTTACCTTACCCAGTGGTATGAATAAAGAAGAAGTTATTGATGCACTTGAATCGATTACCAGTGATTTAATTGTAGATATTGAAGAGGCATAGCCCAAACGCCGTTGACATAAAAATGACATGGTAGTCATTTTTATGTCATCTAACTGGCGTATGTTTAAGTTAAAAAGGGCTGATTATTACTACTTTTATCGCTTTTTACATTGTAAACCTCATAAGCGCACGCACAGCCCCAAATTAAATTTGAAACATATCCTGATAACGGAATAGATATGAATGCCCATATAGAGCCCCCTCAAACAACTGAATATTTTGCAAAAGAATTAAGCTGGCTGTCATTCAACGAGCGTGTACTACAAGAGGCTAAAGATAAAAATAATCCGATTATTGAGCGCATGCGTTTTTTGGGTATTTTCTCTAATAATTTAGATGAATTTTTTAGAGTACGTGTTGCTGATGTAAAGCGCCGAATTTTATTAAATAAACTCCCCGATGCTAATTTTGAAGAAGACGAAATACTGCTTAGTGAGATACAAAAAAAGGTACTGCAGTTAGGTAAAAAATTTAACCACATACATCAGCAGGTATTAACAGACTTAAACCATCATAACATTCATGTTAGTCGCCCTGATGAGCTCAGTGAGTTTCATTTAAACTGGTTAAAAAATTACTTTCATGATCACGTTCTGCAACATACCTCTCCTATTTTGCTAAACGAGAACAAAGACTTCTCTACCTATATAAACGACACCATGACCTACTTATTTGTAGAAATGAGTGATGAAAAAAGTTATTACGCAATGCTTGAGGTACCCACCGACAGGGTTGATCGCTTTATAAACCTGCCTCCAGAAAAAACCCGCCGCCATAAAACCATTGTAATGCTTGATGATGTCATCACTTACTTTTTGAACGATGTATTTAGTAGCTTTTTTTCTTATAAAAGCATTGCCGGTTATGCAATAAAATTAACTCGCGATGCAGAGTACAACCTAGACGACGAGCTAGAGGCTGGCTTACTTGATAAAATGTCCAAAGGGTTAAAACAACGTATTTATGCTGAGCCGGTAAGATTGGTTTACGATCAAGCCATGCCTGAAAACATGCTAAAAGTGATGAAAAAGCGCCTCGGTGTCACGCATCATGATGCGTTAATTCCTGGGGGGCGTTATCGTAATTTTAGAGACTTTATATCGTTTCCTAATGTAGGGCGCCAATATTTAGAAAACAAACCCCTCCCAGCATTGCAAAGTAGTGCGTTTAATAAACATGCCAGTGTATTTGACGCTATTAGCGAGCAAGATATTTTACTGTATTACCCCTATCATACTTTTAATCATGTGCTTGAATATGTGCGCCAAGCGGCCTTCGACCCTAAGGTTACGCAAATAAAGGTTAATATTTATCGCGTAGCGAGCAAATCTAGGCTGATTTCATCGTTAATTAATGCCGCTCAAAACGGTAAATTAGTGACCGTTATGGTTGAGTTAAAAGCACGTTTTGACGAGCAAAATAATATTGAATGGGCAAAAGTGCTAAGCAGTGCAGGTATTAAAGTGATTTTTGGTATACCCGCACTAAAAGTGCACAGTAAATTATGTGTGGTACACCGTAAAGAAAAAGGCCAAATAGTAAAATATGCTCATATTGGCACAGGCAATTTCCATGAAAAAACAGCCAAAATTTACACTGACTTTAGCCTATTTACTCGCCACACTGGTATTTGTGAAGAAAGCGACAGCGTATTTAGATTTATAGAAAGCAGTTATAAACCGTTCAAATTTGACTACTTAATGCTTTCGCCAATTAATGCCCGTGAAACGCTGCTTAATTTAATCAATAACGAAATTGACCATGTTAAAAACAACAAACCAGGCAAAATAACGGTAAAAATAAATAACCTCGTCGATAAAGAGCTGGTAGACAGGCTTTACCTAGCTGGTCAAATCGGCGTTAAAATTAGAATTATTGTACGTGGCATGTGCTCGCTCATCCCTGGCGTGCCTAAACTTAGCGATAATATTAAGGTAATTAGTATTGTTGATCGCTTTTTAGAGCATCCTCGCGTAATGGTATTTGGTAACAATGGCGATGAAAAAGTATTTATATCTTCTGCTGATTGGATGACACGTAACCTAGATCATCGTGTTGAAGTAGGTGTTCCTATTTTGGATGTTAAGTTAAAACGCCTTATAGTTGATATATTAGAGCTACAATTTAAAGACCGTACCAAAGCACGCATTATTGATAGCGAGCAAAAAAACGCTTATGTAAGAAGGGGTAACCGTAAAAAAATTCGCTCTCAGATAGCAATTTACGATTATCTAAAAAAATGGGAACACACTTATTATAATGAATGATCACCCTTCAATAGCCGCAGTTGATTTAGGCTCCAACAGCTTTCATTTAGTGGTTGCCCGAGAAGTAAACGGCACTTTGCAAATTTTGCACAAAGAAAAACAACGCGTTTATTTAGCCGATGGGCTAGATGATAAATTTCGCTTAAGCCAAGCTGCAATAGACCGCGCCCTTGTGGTACTAAAGCAATTTGCAAAAACCTTACATGAGTTCCCCGCAAGTAATGTAAAGGTAGCTGCCACTTACACTTTTAGGCGCGCTAAAAATATTAACGCCTTTTTAGCCCAAGCTAGCGCTGTGTTTCCTTTTCATATTGATGTAATTGCAGGTCAAGAAGAAGCGCGCCTTATTTATCAGGGCGTTGCGCATTATGTTCATAATGAAGAAAACCGTTTAGTGATCGATATTGGCGGTGGCAGTACCGAGCTTATAATAGGTAAACATTTCAAGCATAAGCTTTTATCTAGCCGTAATATGGGCTGCGTTAGCTTTACAAAGCAGTTTTTTAGCGATGGAAAAATAACGGCCAAACGCTTTAACAAAGCGCAAATAAGAGCCGAGCAAGAGCTTGAAGCCATTTTTTCTAATTATGTAAGCGAAAATTGGCAAACAGTAATTGGCACGTCGGGCACTATAAAGTCAATTTTAGCGATGATAAGCGCCACAAATCCGCAACAACCTAACATCACTTACGACGATTTACTCGCGTTAAAACAGCAATTTATTAGTGCTAAACATATTGATAACTTAGCTATTGCAGGGCTTACACCCGAGCGCCAACAAAGCATATGTGGTGGTTTAGCAATTTTAATTGCGATATTTACAGAGTTTGCCATTAAAGAGCTGACCTACAGCGATTTTTCGTTGCGCGAAGGGTTGCTGCACGAAATGCAGCAAAAGCTGGCCGATAAAGATATTCGCTCAAACACCATTAATAATTTAAGTGAGCGCTACACCGCTGATAAAGCGCATGCAGCGCGTGTTGCTGATACGGCTATTTGGCTCTATAAACAGTTAAAAAATGTATGGCATTTAGATAATAACGACGATATTGCTTTGTTAACTTGGGCAGCAAAATTACACGAAATTGGTTTATCAATTAACTCATCGGGGATTAACAAACACAGCGCTTATATAGTGGCGAATAGTCAATTACCCGGTTTTACGCAGCAAGAGCAACTTATTTTAAGCTCACTTATACGCTTTTATCGTAAAAAAATTAAACTGACTGAGCTGCCTGAGTTTTTAACTATTTCTCAAAAGCACGTGCTTAAACTGATTGTTATTTTACGCTTGGCCATTTTATTTAATCAAAAGCGCCAAGTGAGCTTAAAGCCGGATATGGAAATAAGCGCAAGCAACTTAGGGTTATTTATTAAGTTTAGTAACAGCTATTTACAAGAGCATACATTGCTACAAGCTGACCTAGAGCAAGAGCAGCTCTATCTTAAAAAAGCAGGGATTCAGTTTGAGTGCGTTTAATTTTATAAGGCTATTAAAAGCCCGTGACATTGTTTGTTCTAAAGTAATGTAATTGCGACACGCGCTTTTTAAAGTGAGCTTGCTGCTTTACTTACGCCCCATGTAAAGCACACATAATAAAGCGCCCTCGGGTAAACCCAAGGGCGTTTGAAGCTTTACCTATAAAGATAAAAGCCGAGTTATTTTATCAGGTTTACATATCCATATGTCGGTTTGAGCTTTGCATCATTTGCTTAACGCCTTGCTTTTCAAGCTCTAAAATTTGCTCGAGCTTTTCTTTACCGTTTTCTGTCTCAGCGCGCTCTAATAAGTACTCGTAAAGTTCGATTACTTTTTTGTGCTGCTCAGAGAGGTAGTTTTGAATCACCTTTTCATCAAATTCTTGGTCTTTGCTAATATCGTTAAACGTAATTAACTCGGGGTTGTCTGCAAAGTATTCGTAGCTGTAAGTATCTAAAGTGTTGATCTCTGTAATTGCTTTAAAGCCAACTAAGTCTTCAGCTAACTTTTTTTCATAATCTAAATAATAGTCCACTAGCATCGCGTTACGTTCATCGAGTAACTCCTTAACGCTGTAAAAATTTGCCGCCATTTGTGTGTGAAATAAAACGGTCCAATCGTACACTTCTTTAATTGTTTTAACTTGCATGTGCATTCCTTACTAAGTTGACTGTATAAGGTATAGTTTGCGTAAATCATGCCAACATAAACTCAATTAAAAACAATGCATTAAAAACAAAAAAACAGGAGCTAGGCGGGTTATTTGGTACAAGTTACAAAATACGGGTAATTTTTATAGGGCAATAAAACAGGTATTGCCCACAGTGTGCTATTAGAGCCTGCTGAAATAGGAGCAGCTATCATGCTCACGAGGGTACAAACCGTACGCCGCGATTTAACCGCCACTACATTCAGCAAGTATTAACTCACAAAGAGCAACACCTATTGACTAATATGCTGCTTTTTCCACAGTAAATACACCGCAGGTATAACCAATAACGTAAGTATAATTGCGCTTAGCATCCCGCCTACCATCGGCGCAGCTATTCTGCTCATCACTTCGCTACCGGTGCCGGAGCCGTATAAAACGGGTAATAAGCCAGCAATAATGGTAGCTACCGTCATCATTACGGGGCGCACTCTTAGCCCTGCACCTTGCATAATAGCGTGTTGTAACGCTTGTAAGTTAAATGCAGTTCCAGTTTGCTCGCACTGCTGGCGTTGCTCTGTATAAGCTTGGTTTAAATATACAAGCATTATGACACCTATTTCTACGGCAACACCGGCCAATGCAATAAACCCTACACCCACTGCCACTGAAAAGTTAAACGCTTCAAAGTACATTAGCCAAATGCCGCCCACCATAGCCAAAGGAAGGGTGGCAATAATAATAAGTACTTCGCTTAGGCATTTAAAATTAAGGTATAGCAGTATTACAATAATTGCGAGTGTAAGCGGGATCACATAAGTAAGCTTTGCTTTTGCGCGTTGCATGTATTCGTACTGCCCTGCCCAAGTAATTGAATAACCAGCGGGTAATTGTAGGTTATCGCCAAGTACTTGCTGAGCTTGTGCTACATAGCTGCCAATATCACTGCCTTTAATATCAATTAAGCTCCACCCATTTAAACGCGCGTTTTCGCTTTTAATGCCGGTAGGGCCATCTTCAATAAATACATTAGCAACATCGCCAAGTGCAACATGTTGGCCTGATGGTGTAATAATAGGTAATAATTTTAAATCTTCAGGCGAAGCACGAAAGCTCTGCGGGTAGCGTAAATTTACCGGGTAACGCTGTTGCCCTTCAATTGTTTCAGTCACGTTTGAGCCGCCAATTGCAGTGGCCACAACCTGTTGTATGTCGGCTATATTTAGATTATACCGTGCTGCTTTTTCACGGTTTATATCCACTTTAATATAACGCCCTGTGGCTACACGCTCTGAATACACTGAGGCTGTGCCAGGCACATCTTTTAACAATTGCTCAATTTGCTGCCCAATGTTTTGAATTTCTAACAAGCTTGGGCCCGCAATTTTAATACCTACGGGCGTTTTAATACCGGTGGCAAGCATATCAATTCGCGTTTTTATTGGCATAACCCACGCATTTGTAAGGCCCGGTAATGCAACTAAGCTTTCCAGCTCTGCTTTAATTTTTTGCTTCGTCATGCCCTCTCGCCACTGTGATTTGGGCTTAAATTGAATAAAGGTTTCAATCATTGTCAGTGGTGCTGGGTCGGTAGCGGTATCGGCGCGCCCTATTTTACCAAATACAGTTTTTACTTCAGGCACAGAGGCTATGAGCTTATCTGTTTGCTGTAAAATTTTTCGTGCTTCACCAATAGAGAGCCCTGGGTAAGTTGTTGGCATATACATTAAGTCGCCCTCATCTAGCAAAGGAATAAACTCACTGCCTATTTTGTTTACCGGATAAAAGCCTATAACCGTCACTATAAATGCAATAAATAACGTACTTTTTGGAAATTTAAGTACGGTGGCTAACAGCGGTTTATACCCTGCAACCAGGGCTCTATTAACAGGGTTTTTATGCTCAGAAATGACCTTACCCCGAATAAAGTAGCCCATTAGCACCGGTACTAACGTAATAGCTAAACCGGCAGAGGCTGCCATCGCGTACGTTTTTGTATAAGCAAGCGGGGCAAACATGCGCCCTTCTTGCGCCTCTAAAATAAATACAGGCATAAAACTTACAGTAATAATGAGCAAGCTAAAAAATAATGCAGGGCCTACCTCGGTGGCCGATTTAGTCACTATTTGCCAGCGGTTTTGCTTGGTCAGTGGCGTTTTTTCCATGTGTTTATGCATGTTTTCTATCATTACGATAGCACCATCTGTCATAGCGCCAATAGCAATAGCAATCCCACCTAACGACATAATATTAGCGTTTACGCCTTGCCAATACATCACAATAAAAGCCATTAATATACCCATAGGCAAGGTAATAATAGCCACCAGCGATGAGCGCACATGAAATAAAAATACCACGCACACTAAGGCTACAATAATGAGCTCTTCAAACAATTTACTACTTAGGTTATCGACCGCGCTTTTTATTAACGTGGAGCGGTCGTAAACCGGAATTATTTCAACCCCTTCGGGTAACCCTTGTTTTAAAGACTCAAGTTTTGCTTTTACCCGAGAAATCGTTTCTTGGGCGTTTTCGCCATAACGCATCACCACAATGCCACCCGCAACCTCGCCTTCGCCATTTAGCTCTGCAATGCCTCGTCGCATTTGTGGGCCTAAGCGTACATTTGCTACATCTCGTAATTGTAATGCACTTCCTTGGGCGTTAATTCCTAATGGAATGGCTTCTAAGTCGGCGACGCTTTTAATATAACCTGTGCTGGTTACCATGTATTCGGCTTCAGCCATTTCGATTACTGAGGCGCCAGTTTCTTGATTACCTTGGCTAATTGCAGTTTGTATCAAACTAAGAGGAAGGCCATAAGCACGTAACTTAACGGGGTCTACAACCACTTGGTACTGCTTTATCATGCCACCTACAGCAGCGACCTCAGATACACCTTCAACACTTTGTAGTTCAAATTTTAAAAACCAATCTTGCAAACTACGAAGCTGGCTTATATTGAGCTGATTTGTTTTATCGACTAACGCATATAAATAAACCCAACCCACTCCTGTGGCATCGGGCCCAAGTTGTGCCTTTGCACTTGCAGGCAAGCGGCTTTCTACCTGACTTAAATACTCTTGTACGCGGCTTCGGGCCCAATAAATATCGGTATTTTCATCAAAAATAATATACACATACGAGTCGCCAAAAAACGAAAAACCACGCACCGTTTTAGCGCCAGGCACAGACAGCATTGCCGTGGTGAGCGGGAAGGTAACTTGGTCTTGCACTACTTGGGGCGCTTGGCCTGGGTAGCTGGTTTTAACAATTACCTGTACGTCCGATAAATCCGGAAGTGCATCAACGGGTGTCTGTTTTACACTGTAAATACCCGCGCCAAATACAATAATACTCAGTAACAAGACGAGAAAACGATTAACAACCGACCAGCGAATAACAGCAGCTATCATAATGACTCCCCATGCATTGAATGATGAGCTGCACCTTTGTCAGTAGGGTGCTCAGCAATTTTGCTTATTACAAATTCACCCTCAATAATGCTAAATGTAAAATGAACCTGCTGATCAGGTGAAAGCGCACTAATATCAAGCTCTTTAGCAAGTATAAAGTCCATAGTAGCAGGGCCTCTGTTCCATTTAGCGATAGCCTCTCTACTAATATTAATAACTCGCTGCGCTGCGTTTATATTATTTATGGTTCCCATTACTGTGGCTGTTTGAACCGCTTCAACCTTGTCCATTTCCATGTTAGGCATGTCGCTCATGGCGTGAGTGCTTGGTACGCTCATACGCTTAAAGTCAGAGTCTTTACTCGACTCAGAGTCTATTAAAAACTGCGCAGCAGTCACAACACGGTCTTCTTTAGTAATGCCCGATAGAATAGCCACCTCATGTTGGCTAATTTGCCAAACTTTTACCGCCACCGATTTAAAACGCCCATCGCCTAGAGCAAGTACTACTCGGTTTTGTGCACCTGTACGAATAAGCGCTTGCTTAGGTATAACTAATTGCGGTGAGTCACTGTGTGTGTGAATACTTACTTGGGCAAACATATTAGGTTTAAGTAGCCCTGCGGTATTTTCAAAACGCAGCCTTACACGTAAAGTGCGATTTTGAGCATTTAGCGCTGGGTAAATGTAATCTACTACGCCTTGCCACTGCTTACCTTGAATGTAATCAAGGGTCATTGTAACGGGGAGCCCTTTGCTCACTAAAGCTGCTTGGCGCTCAAATATTTCTGCCTCTACCCATACTTGATCTAATTTAGCGATGCTCATCATTGAGGTGCCGGGCTTAACATAAAAACCTTCACGTATATTAAGCTCATCAAGCACTCCACTTTGGCGCGCGTAAAATGTAATGTTTTGCATCACTTTTTTATTTTTTTCTAAGCGCTTAATAAAGCCATCAGACACATTTAGCGACTCTAAACGCGCCTTAGCAGCCCTGATCAATACGCTGTTTTTTCTATTTACTGCGAGTAAAAATTCTTCTTGTGCGTTCACAAGTTGAGGAGAGTAAAGTGTGTAAAGAGGCTCACCGGCACTAACGGGCTCTCCTTGCGCTTTTACAAATAGGGTTTCTATCCACCCTTCTACGCGAGGATGAATATGGGTTAACTGATCTTGATTGTATTGCACATAACCGATTGTTTGAATATCACTTTGTAGAGTTTTCACTTGCACTTTACTGGTTTTAACGCCTAAGTTGTTAACCACTTCAGGGGATATTTTTATAGTACCTGGGCTGTCGTTTTCAGCGTTTGCGTATACAGGCACCAGCTCCATCCCCATTGGTGATAGCCCTGGTTCATCGCGCCTATAATTACTGTCCATTGGCGCAACCCAATACAGCGGCTTCGTTTTTTTATTATCAGCGGTTGTGGCTAAGTGCTCAGTGTCATCAATCAACCAGCGATTAGCAATAAACATTAACGTGGCACCAATAAGCAGCGCTACAAGGTATTTTAAGTTAGTTTTCATTGTTTTATCCTTGTAACTCAGCCATTACTAGCGAGTCTAAACTGGCTGCGTAATAATTTAAGCGAGCAATAATTATGTGTTTGTCTATTTGAATATTAAGGGCATCTATTTTGGCGTTTAGCTCACTAATACGCGCGCGCATAACATCAGAGAAGTCGCCATCGTCACGGGTATACGCGTTTAAAGTAGCCTGAGCTTGCTGCGACATTTGCGGTAATAACGTGTTTTGATAAAGCGTATTGCGCTGCTCAATTCGCTCAAGTTGACTAACCTCTTTAAAGTACTGTCCTTTTAAGCTTTGTAGCGCCACGCGTTTGTCGGTTTTAATGGCCTCTGCATTAGCAATAGCCGCATTAACTTGCTGGTCTTGCCTATTGTCGGTAAATAAAGGTAAATCAATACTCACCCCCACCGAAAGCAAATCAGCACGCGACTCACCAGCTTGGTTATCAGCGCGGTAGCCATACCCATATTTACGCCAAGTTGTGGCTTATAACTTTGTTTAGCAAGGCTCACTTGTGTGCGTTTAGCGGCTATACGTTGATCTATAGCCACTATAGAGGGATGCGCCATAAGTAACTTAATGAGCTCATCAAAGTCTAAGCTATTAAATTGGGTAAGCGGGGCTGGCGCTGTAAAAGTTAGGCTTAATGGTTGGCGTAATATGCTCTGTGGTAACCACTGGGCTAACCCTTGTTTAGCGGCATCTAGCTGCTGCGCTAATACAATCAGTTTATCTTCAAGGCGTGTGAGCTCCAATTGTGAGCGAATAATATCTTGCTGACGGGTTTTACCTAAACTACTGGAGTAACTGGCTTCGGTAACTTCAATTAACTGGCTAAACAATGCTTTATCTTGTTCAATTAACGCAATACTTTGCTGTGCTCTGTAGGCATTTAACCACAGCTCCATTACCCTAGCTTTTACTTGCGCCTTTCGCTGGGCCCTAAGCCACGGCTGCTCAAGTGCTTCTTCTTTTATTACTTGTTGGCTAAGTGCTAGGCTATTACCACGGCTAAAGCTTTGGCTTATACCCACTTTTAACTGCGTCATGTTTTCTTGATCAAACGCAAAGCCATCTACGGGTACACTTTGCAAACCTATGCTTAATACGGGGTCTGGTAGAGTACCTGCAGCAATACTTTGCGCTGTGGCGGCGGCTTGCTTTTGCTCACTGGCGCTCAGCCACGGCTCGTTATTGAGCGCTAGGTTTATGGCATCCGTTAAATTAAGGGTTGATGCTTTTGCTATAGCATCACTATTAAATACAGCACCAAATAAGGTGGCGCTCAGTAATAAAGCTTTAAAAATTACAGTGCGGGTCATTGCCTGCTCCATCTAAAATTAAAAATAAAATCTTAAATTAACAAGCAGAACAGGCGCTTTTAGCGAATATAGCTAAATTTCACTCATACCAATGATGTTGAGTTATTAGTTATTTATAACGACAGTTAAATAGAGTGATAACAAGGCATAAACATCGACATGTAGTTGCTCTACACGAGAGGTTTATAACGCTGTTAACGCTTTATTTGGCACGCTAAATGATTAAATAATCAAGTCGATTGGTATCACACCTATCCTGCGTTTAAGCAAACATAGGAGGGCGATATAAGGTATTACTAGGTGGGGAGGAAATACCGCTATTAAGCTGGGTAACTTTTTCACTCGATAACGAAAAAGCAGTAAATAAGGCCGGGGACGTTAAAATAGAGCTGCTTCCACAGCCATTTATTGGGCAATGACAATCATTTTGAACATCTGCTTCATCACTGCAGCAATCCATTTCCATCATACTTTTATGCAATTTACTCTCGCTCATTACATGTGTGGCATGCTTTGCTGATAGGCTCATATGTGGCATTTCGCACTGCTGATTTACAGACGCAACGGCTTGCCCCACAAACGTGAGTAGCATCACAACAACGAGTAAATTTGAGTAAAAACGCTGCAAAACAAAGCCTATTAAGTAAATTACCCAGTAATAATATTTGAGTTATTAAGCTAACTCAAATAATTAATTTTCTTTTTTAGGCGGTTTAATTAAGCTACTCGCTAAAATAGCAAAAATACAATAAGCACTAAAATACCAAAATCCCTCACCAAAAGTGCTATGCATAATTAGTAAATCGCTACTTTGCCCATGTGCATTGCCTGCCAAATAAGTCACTATTAACGCAATAACAAACACATCCACCATGCTCCACTTGCTCAGTGCGCAAATAACCACACCTAACTTATTTTTAAATGCGCTGGCCGACAAGCAGCAATACAGTAATTGCAACAGTAATTTTAAGCTTGGGATCACAATAGAGAACAACCCAACTAACGCCGCTACCAATAAATTATTATTATTAGCTAGCTCGTTTACGGTTCCCCAAATGCTTTGTGTTTTGCTATACGCGTTTATTTCACCCTCTAATTTATCAAGTCCCAACATGCTAGAGAACATCATTAACATACTACGGGTACGGCCATCGCCTTCCTCAGCCAGCATTTCTATGCCTGCTTTGGCGAGTTGCGATTTATCAATGTTCCCCTCAATCGATAATACAGGTTTGGTAACACCAGGAAATAACAGCCCTAATGCAACCACAATACTTAAAATAGATAACCAATTACGCATATTTATTCTGCAATAGCCTCAATAATTTCGTCACTATACAACAGTGCATCAAGAACATAATTAAAAATATGACCTATATGCAAATCACTGTTTATTGCCGGCATTAACACCGCTATTTTATCCATTTCATCTAGTTCAAACGCCCTAATAAGCGCAAGGCTTTGCCCTAAAATGCCCTCATTGTTTAATAATGCCTGGGCAATACTTTCATCTAGCGAAAACTCTTTAACAATTGCTTCAAGGTTTGTATCTAAAATTGCATCCATCACAGAAAACAACCCAACCAAGTAGCCCTGACCAACCAGTTCTGCGTGGTTTTGCCCTAGCAATAGCGCAATAAACTGCGCTCTGGTTAAGGCAAGTTTTGTGAGTTCTGTGGGTTTATCGGCGCCTAATTCGCTTAGCGCCAGTACCCGCACCAGCTGCCTTATGCTGTCCTCTCCTAAATACACAACCGCTTGCGAAATAGAAGTAATGGTTAATTTAGTACTGCCCGAGCGGGCATTCGCTAATTTCAATACTCGCGCTGTAATTGCCACATCTCTGGCTACTTGTTTTTGTATTTCATCAAAGCATAAAGATTCTTTTGCCGTAAAGCGCAGTAAATCAAACACAATCACCTTACCCGGCTCCACATCTTTGTAAGTGATCATCTCTGGGCGGGCAAAAAAGTAACCCTGAAATAAATCGCAACCGGCTTGTTTTAACGAGTGAAATTGCGCATGAGTTTCTATGCGCTCAACAATAATTTTTGCATGCGGATTAGCGCGTTTAATTTTTTTTATGCGCATATTGGTTTTAATTATTACATCGTCCATTTCAATTTTAATGTAATCTACATGCGCAAGTAATGGCGCCCATTTATCGTCGCCATCGTAATCATCTAAGGCAAACTTGTATCCCTCTTGCTTGAGCGCTTTCACGCGCTGAGTTACCTCAGCTATTTTGTTCGTACGCTCAACAATTTCTAACACACAATTTTGTGGTACTAACAATTTAGGAAAGTTTTCTAAAATAGTGGCTGAAGAAAGGTTAATAAACGCTAAATGATGCGCTGTAAGTTTGTCTGGCCCTAGCATCATCAGTGTATTAAAAAACAAACGGCTGGTTGCTTGCTCATCAGATGTTCCCACAGGAAATGCATTATAGGCTGAATCGCGATAAAGCAGCTCATAAGCAAACACATTCTGCTGCGCATCAAAAATAGGTTGCCTTGCAACAAACTGTGTTAGCTTTTGTCCGTTCTGAAAAATATTTGTGGGATTCACTTAATAAAAACCTATCTAATTTGGCGCTGTTTATTACAATGAGGTTATACACTGTAATTCAACTGCTATGAAGATTCTAGGATCATTGCAAGCGGAGTTAAATTACATAACGCTCAAGGTTAAAAGTTTAGCAAAGGTTACTTATTTGTATTTTTTAAAGTTGTTTTTATCCTTATTTATTTTGCATCTTGCTACGTTTGCTAATGCCCAGCAAAACCAGCCAGAACTAAATTACAATGTCAGTGCGTCAGGTAGTCACTACCCTTTTTACACCGGCAACCCAGAAAAACCCGGCATTTTGCCAGAAATAATCACCGCTTTAATGGCGCAAGCAAATATTACCGCCAATCACGTTGAGCTCCCCACTAAGCGAATTACCAAATACTTAGAAAACGGCATTATTGATTTTGATGTAATTTCTTTAAAATGGTTAGCGCAAAGCGAGCGAGATAACCCTTACTATATTTTTTCAGAGCCGCTGATCCCCGCAACCGAAATGATTGTCGCACTGCCTGATAACGTCGCGCAGTATCAAACTAAGCAAAGTTTATACTCTAAAGAGGTCGGTACAGTACTTGGCTACTACTACCATGATGATGCAAAATTTAACCGCGTCGATTTTCCCTCTGAAAAAGAGCTAATGATTGCATTATCTAAAGCGCGTATTGATATTGCCATTATGGGTACTCATACCGCAGCGTATTGGTCTAAACAACTAAATATTAATACTGAGTTTGGCGCCCAGCATTCGCATGGTTATTTAAGAGTGCGTTTACTTGCTAAGCACAAAGCGTTACTGCCTAAAATTAACCAAGCCCTTGCACACTTACATAGCAGTGGTTACATAAAACACATTGAAGATAAATACATTAACCCAATACCCGCACAAAATTTAAGGGATTAGTATCGCCGCCTACCTTTGCTAGGGTATAATACGGCCAAATGTAAACCTCTTCCTATATAAGAACGCCTTATGAGTATTGAAAAAGCCTTAATCGAACGCAGTAATAACCAGTGTGAATTATGCAGCGCAACCGAACACTTATCTGTTTACGAAGTGCCTCCTGTTACCGAAACCCATTCAGACAAATGCATTTACACCTGCCAAACCTGTAAAGATCAAATAGAAAACAACAGCGAGCTTACCCCAACACATTGGCACTGTTTAAACGACAGCATGTGGAGCCAAACACCTGCCGTACAAGTAGTGGCTTACAGAATGCTAACGCGCTTAGCTGTTGATAATGGCTGGGCACAAGATGCGCTAGATATGATTTACCTAGAGGAAGACACCCTTACTTGGGCCAAAAAAGCCCTTGCTGAAGATGACGATATTAAACACGTAGACAGTAACGGCGTAGTGCTACAAGCTGGCGATACCGTTACTTTAATTAAAGACTTAGACGTTAAAGGTAGTAGCTTGACCGCCAAACGCGGCACAGCAGTACGCAATATAGGCTTAACAAATAACCCTGAACATATTGAAGGACGAGTAGACGGCCAACGTATTGTTATTTTAACAAAGTTTGTAAAAAAATAGCGTTAAAGCATTATATTAAGGCGCATTAGCGCCTTTTTTTGTGCCTTAAAAAATTAAGCCATGATTAAGCTCCTCCCCCCTACACTTACCAGCAATATAGGAATAAGGAGCGCAAGCATGGCAAAGCAGCAATTTAGGTTTCAAAAACGTACATTTACTGGCTTAGGTTTATTAGCCCTAAGTGCACTCACATTAGCGGGCTGTGAAAAACCAGCTAACGAATCACAATCCACAGTACAAGAAAAAAACGTTATGGGTTTAACCACGCAAGTGAGCTATAAAGATCGCAGTATGCCACGCCCTGGCTCACAACTAATTGTAACGCTATCTGATGTGTCAAAAGCAGATGTAAAAGCCGAAATAATTACGCAACAAGTAATTGATATAAATAAAGCGCCGCCGTATACCGTGGAGCTAGCTTATGATGACAACAACATTGTTGATAAACACCGCTATAACCTCACCGCTAGAATCATTAATAAAGACAAGGTTCTTTATACCAGCACAATGCAGTACGACCCTTTTAAAAATGCAAAGTCGGGGATTCTTCACGAAATTGAGCTTGAAAAAGTCGCCTCACCTAAAAGTGATGTTACCCTTACAAATACATACTGGAAAGCCGTTACAATTAACGCGCAAACAGTCAGTGTAAGAACAAAAGAGCCATTTATACAATTTGATAAAGATAACCGCGTTAACGGCTTTTTAGGGTGTAATAACGTCAGCGGCAGCTACAGCACAGAGCAACATTCAATTTCGTTTAGCCAATTGGCAAGTACAAAAAAAATGTGCTCACAAAGCATGGAGCAAGAAGCGGCTATGTTAAACATGCTCAATAACACGCAAAAGTGGGCTATAGAAGGCGAGTCTTTAGAATTAAAAGATAGCAGTGGCAACACGCTTGCCACCTTTAATGCGGTTTATTTTAATTAAATAAAAGCCCAGCTGGGCTTTTACTTTACATAATGGCAAGCAGTTATTCGTCGACTAACTGCTCGCTTCTATAAAACCCGCTAGACTCACTTAAAAGCTCAACTAACTCAGGCAATATGCTGTCCATGGTTTGTTTTAATTTCCACGGTGGGTTAATAACAATCATGCCTGATGCCGTCATACCGTGTACGTCAGTATCCGCTTGCGTGCCTAACTCAAATAATTGAATATTACGCATTCCCGACTCAATCAGCCCTTGCTCCATTGTATTGATTCGCTCTCTATCAACAACGGGATACCAAATCATATATGTGCCGGTTGCAAAGCGCTGGTGCGCCTTAACTAGTGTGCTTACAACAGTTTCGTAATCGTCTTTTATCTCATAAGGTGGGTCAATAAGCACACATGCACGGCGCGAAGCTGGCGGAAGTAACCCTATTAATCCGGCAAAACCGTTTTCGCCACGTACGCGAATAGAGCGCTTACCTTGCATGTTTTGCTCAAGTAACTGCAAATCGCGCGGGTGTAATTCAAAAAACCAGCCTTTGTCTTGACGACGTAAGTAATGCTCAGCAATTTTTGGCGAACCGGGGTAAAACGCCAGTTCGTCCCCATCATTAAACGATTTAATTAATGCAATATAATCGTTTAGCGCCTCGTGCTCACTGCTATGTTGCCAAAGCTTAGCAATGCCCTCTTTGTATTCTTGTGTTTTTTGGGCGTCAGATGAACTTAACTCAAAAAATCCCGCACCAGAGTGGGTATCAATATAATCGAGGGGTTTATCTTTAATGGTTTGATATTGAAGTACCTGTGCAAGTACTAAATGTTTAAGCACATCGGCAGGGTTACCTGCATGAAAAGAGTGTCTGTAACTAAGCATTGTTAATTTTCGCTATACGCAATTTAATATCGGCAGTGAACCATAAGCTCTGTATTTTGGCAACCTATACACCGCTTAGCGAGCAGTTAAGTGAACCATTTATGAACAAAAAAGCCGCCACCCTGAATTATCACTTAATAAACAATAAAATTGTGCTAAAACCACCGTAAATGCTGGCAAAACAACACACTTTGCTTTACATTTGCATGACATTAATTACAGTTATATGAGCGCCTTTATGAACAACACAACTCTTCAACAACTCGAACAACTGATTGACTCGCTTATCGAGCGCAACAACCAATTACAAACAGATGTTGCTAGCTTAAAAGAGCAAAACGCAAAACTAAGCGACGAAAACGAAATTTTACAACTGGAAGCCCTTGAAAACGAAGAAAAGCAAAAAGATGCCAGCTCTACGTTAACAGGCTTACTTGATAAACTACAAAGCGCACAACAGGCAAGCTAATGTCTGAGCTGCAAAACCAGCGGGTCACAGTTGAGTTGCTAGGTAAAGAGCAGCAGTTTGCATGCCCGGTTGGGCAAGAAGATGCATTAATAGCAGCAGCACAAAATTTAAATGACTTGGTTGAGCAAACAAAGCAACGCTCATCAGTTCGCAACGAACAACAGGCGATACTTTTAGCAGCACTTACACTTAGCCATGAGTTGCTAGAAGCTAAAACGCATGCCAGTGTAGAGCAACAGCAGCAAGATCAACTCATTGATAAACTCAGCCAATGCTTGGCGAGTGACCCAATAAAAAAATAAAAAGCGCCCCGTGCGCTTTTTGTTTATTATGAGGGTAAATAAATGCTGCGCAGAGACACACAATGACATTAAAACCCCTTTTAGTAACTGTAATCCCCGCCCTTTTTATTACCCTTAGCCTATTTTCTCACTCTAGTAAGGCAGCGGTTACTTGGCAGCAAATAAACGAAAATGTACAATTTTTAAAACAACAAGATAAATTACGTTTTTACGATTCCAACCAAGTGCTCATAGAGGGCGAGCAATGCGCACTCATGGTAGATGCAAGCGGAAACTTTGCAGCCGTTGAAGCACTGGCAAAACAGTTAAAAAAACACCTTAAAACCCCGCTCTGTTATTTAGTTGCGACTCACTTTCATGACGACCATTTACTCGGCATAGCCGTATTACAAAATGCTTTTCCAAAAGCGCAGCTAATAGTACATCAACAGGTAGCCGATAATTTTGCCACATACCAACAGGCTTACGATGATAAGTTAGCAGGCTATGAAAAAAGTATAGAGCTGAGCTATCAGCGCTTAGCCACATTACCCGAGCAACAGCAAACACAGTGGCGCGAAAAGCTCTCTTTAGCTAAACAACGTTTTTTGCGTTGGAAAACCTATCACTTAAGATCACCTAGCACCGTAATCAGCGAGCAACAAAGTATTGATTTAGGTAACTTTGCGGTACAAATAACGCCCGAAAAAGCCCACACAAACGGCGATTTAACACTTAGTACCAATAATGGCACGCTGCTAATAGGCGGCGATATTGTTGACTGGCTACCCTACCCAGGCCACGGCCAGTTACAAAATTGGCAAGCCTTGCTCAAACGCTATATTAATCAGCCTAATTTGCGTACAATACTTCCTGGCCACGGCGGGGCGCTTGTAAAAGCGCAACTTAAGCAGCCTTTAATGTTTTTAACAAATTTAATAACCCATGTGAAAAACAATAAAAAACAAACGCTTGAGCAACTTACTGAGAGTTTCCCTGCGGATGTTTTAGCACCATATAAACAAGAAGCGTTAAATACAAAGTCGAGCCAGTTATTTTTACAGGCTGGGCTTAAGCGCGCCCAGTTAATTGAGCACGCGCAGTAGTGTTATAAAATAAAGGATTGTAGATAAGAGATGAAGATGCGTGGATTGCTTGTAAGTTGTGTAATTATTTTTTTGTATGGCTGTAACAGCACACAAACACAACCCGAAACAGACGCACCACAAATTTTTACTCACTTTGAGCCAAGCTACGAAAACCAAATAGAGCTTGAGCCTGTACAGCCAAAACAATTACAGCAAGCCAATACTGCGCCGCCGGTAAAGGCAAAAAAAACAATTGTAAAAAAGCGCCCCGCCAAAGCTAAAAACCTATGGGTGCATATTGCCAACAACCTACATTTTACGGTGTATCAAAATCGCGCCTTAAAAAAGCGTATTAACTGGTATTTAAAACAACCTAACTATTTGCCCACTGTAAATAAACGCGCCGCGCCTTATTTGTATCATATCGTAAAAAAAATTGAGCAAAAGCGCCTGCCTATGGAGCTGGCTTTACTGCCCTTTGTAGAAAGTGATTTTAGACCCACCATTGCCTCATCGCAGCAAGCGGTAGGCGTTTGGCAATTAGTGGCCGCCACGGCGCATCATTTTGGCATTAAATCCGATCAGTGGTATGACGGACGACAAGATGTACTTGCCTCCACCGATGCCGCACTTGAATACCTCAGCTATTTACACAAACGCTTTGATGGCGACTGGCTACACGCCCTAGCGGCTTATAATAGTGGTGAGGGGCGGGTTAAACGAGCCATTGAGCGAAATAAAAAACGCGGTAAAAGTACCGATTACTTTTCTCTAAAGCTGCCAAAAGAAACGGCCGACTACGTACCTAAACTGTTAGCGCTAAGCTACTTAGTTAAACACCCGCAAAAAGGCTTTAAGCGTCCTAAACTGGCTAATAAACCAATAACAACGCAAATGAATGTTGGCCAACAGTTTGATTTTTCGGTCATCGCTAAGCTCTCTGGGGTTGGCTCAAAACAGTTGCACGCGCTTAACCAAGGCTATTTAAAAAATCAAAGCTCACCGAATGGCCCCCACTCATTGCTTTTACCTATCGGCCAAGAGGCACTGTTAAAAAGTCAGTTTTTTAAGTCTAATTTTGCAGGCGAATACATCGTTAAAAAAAATGATACGCTATACAGCATTGCAAGACGCTTCAGCATGTCGGTAAGCGCGTTAAAGCAGCTCAATGGCAAACAAAATAATATGATAGGCATAGGTGAAAAACTGCTGGTTGGACAGCCTAAAACGCTCCCAAAATCGCTCACTATAGATTATCAAATTAGTCCTTATTTAGAGCCACAAGAAGTCGTGATCCCCACCATTGAAATAGACTATGAAGTAAAACAAGGCGATAGCTTGTGGAGCATTAGTCAGCTTTACGAAGTGCCACACAGTGATTTAGCTAAATGGAACAACTTAAGTGCCTCAAGCATTTTAAAGCCTGGCACGCAATTAACGCTATTTATTCCCCAGGCAGAAAAACCCAAACAGCCGCAACAAAAACAAGATTTACTGCAAGATCTACAAAAATCACTTATTCAACCACGCTGAGTTTATAAAGCTCGGTATTTCGCGTAAAATCGGCTTTTAACTTAGTCAAAAACTTAAAGAGACAAGCATGCAAATTAGCAAAAATTCAGCAGTTGAATTTCATTACACATTAAGCGAAGCGGGCGAGCAACTAGAAAGCAGTGTAAACCACGCGCCTCTTAGCTATATTCATGGCAGCGAAGGCATGCTTCCTGGCTTAGAAAAAGCCCTTGAAGGCAAAGCCGCAGGCGATAAGTTTAGCGTAACACTTGAGCCTAGCGAGTCATACGGTGAGCGCGTTGACGATTTAATTCAGCGTATTCCGCTTAAGCACCTACAAGGTGACGTAAAAGTGTGGAAACCAGGTATGACTGCGATGGTGCACTCAAACCAAGGCCAACACCAAGTAACATTAGTTAAAGTAGGCCGCTTTAATGCAGATTGCGATTTAAACCACCCGTTTGCAGGCAAAACGCTAACGTTTGATTTAGAAGTGGTATCGGTTCGTGAAGCAACCAGTGAAGAGATTTCGCATGGCCATGTTCACGCTGAAGGCGGCTGTGGTCACTCTCACTAATCACACACCTTAAATTAGGAGCAAGTATGTCTAAGGTTGCTATTGTTACAGGCGGTACAAAAGGCATTGGATTAGCGGTTGTAAAACGCTTTATTGAAAATGGCTACACGGTGCACAATTTGGATATTGAGTACAGCGAGCTGGGGGTTTTTCACCAATGCGATGTGAGTAATGTTAGTGCTGTAAAAGCATGTATTACGGCCATTTGTAAACAAAGCCCACGCATAGATGTACTTGTTTCTAACGCCGGTAAACACCTCAGTGCTAGCATTGAGGATACCGATGAGCATACTTTCGATGCGTTATTTGCATTGAACGTTAAAGGGGCCTATGCGGCTGTACAAAGTGTACTACCCAGCATGAAAGCGCAAAACAATGGTGCCATTATCTTAATAGCCTCAGATCAGGCAATAATTGGTAAACCTAACTCGTTTGCCTACAACCTGACAAAGCATGCTCTTGCTTCTATGGCAAAAACCACAGCGCTTGATTACGCCCAATTTAATATTCGCGCGAATGCGGTATGCCCAGGGACAATAGAAACCCCTCTATTTCACAACGCGATAGATGCTTATTGTAAAAAAAGTGGGGCTAACAAGGCCGATATAGTGGCAGAAGAGGCAAGCCTTCAACCGCTAAACCGCTTAGGACAAGCTGATGAAGTTGCCGCGTTAGTTAGCTTTTTAGCAAGTGATGATGCAAGTTTTATAACCGGTAGCCTACAAAATATTGATGGCGGCTATACCACACAATGAGCACATGCCGATGAGCCTAAAAATTATTGACCCCCACGTGCATTTTTTTAACCTTGCCGAGGGGCAATATACTTGGCTGCAAGGCGAAAACCCACCAGCATGGCCAAATTTAGAGTTAATAAAACAACCTATTAGTGAAAAAAAGCTACTAGAGAGCAGTGACTTTACCCTCGCCGGCATAGTACATATAGAGGCAGGTTTTGATAACAACGCCCCCATTAACGAACTTAATTGGCTAACGGCGCATTTAAAAAAACTTCCCTTTAAAGCCATTAGTTACGCTCAGTTAGATTGCGCACCTGTGCAATTTGCAAAAGCAATAAACGCCCTTGCCCACCCGCATTTAACAGGCATACGGGATATCACCGAAGGCGCAGACGCACAGCGATTACTAAACCCAGAGTGCTTTAGTAATTTGCAATCCCTTTGCCAGCAAGGGCTGCATTATGAAGCCCAGTTTGAGCTTGAAAATACCGCAATAGCCGCTCAGCTTGCTCGTTACGCTAAGGCGCTGCCTCAGCTAAAAATAATAATAAACCATGGCGGACTACCTAATAATATTAATAACTGGCAGCAAAGCATTCGCATGCTAAGTGCGCACAATAATGTAGCGATTAAGTTTTCGGGTTTTGAGCTTTTAGCGTTGAATTTACAACAGCAACAAGATTGTTTTGAAACTATGCTCTCGTACTTTGGCGAGCAGCGCATTATGTTTGCGAGTAACTTTCCGGTTTGCCAAATTAACGCAAGCTATAATGATGTTTGGCATAGCCATCAAGCCTTGTGTAAAACAAATAAAATATGGCACAACCTTAGCTACGCAAATGCTAAGCATTTTTATAACATACCCTAGATCAGCTATATTAAATTTAACCACTTACGTAAATGCGGCAATGACTATGACAATACATTCGCAATTATCAGCCCTTGGCATTTTAACTATTTTAAGTGGTTGCGCATCTAACACGCAGCCTACTCCTAAGCTGCACCACGCCTTACTTACCGAGCCAAATAGCCAAGCGGTAGAGCGTGTTATAGAGCGCTTAATGCATATAAAAAACGTAACGCTTGCTGACGATATCTTTATTCACACCAGTACCTTTACTCTTAAAAACACAAACCGTAGCGATATAACAGCCAATCAAAAGCTTAACTTTCCCGATCAATTTGAGTTAATGATAAACAATAATCGCTGCTATATACGCCACCTTGATAGTAAAGCCACCGCTGAGATAAAAGGCGTTACGTGTGCAATCAATCTTGCCAATTAAACCCACTAACTATTCAAATGGTATTGCTCATCGGTATTAGAGAAACACAGCTATAAAAAAAGCCGGTAAGTGAGTTATCACTTACCGGCTTTTACTTTAAACAATAGTATTTAAATAACGCTCTTTAAATAAAGCTTAAATTATTTAATTTCTACACGCTGCGAGCGCATAACAATCTCATCATTTAATTCAATGCCTAAGCCTGGCTCTTCTGATACTTCAAAAAAGCCATTTTTTGGTTGTGGATCTTGTAAGCACAGCTCTCGGTTCCACTTTTTAATGGCATATGTATGATGCTCATGAATCAAAAAGTTAGGAATAGCGGTTTCTAAATGAAGCGATGCAGCTGTTGCAACTGGCCCGCCACATACATGCGCCTGAATACGCACATCAAAAATATCAGCGTAGTCACACACTTTTTTAGTTTCAGTAAAGCCACCACATAAACCGATATCGGGTTGAAGTACATCAATGCTTTGATCTTCTAAATAAGGGCGCACACCCCAGCGGTTGTATAAACGCTCACCGCCTGCAATTGGCACTGCCACTTTATCTGCTACTTTTGCATGTAAAGAATGGTTTAAGTAGTTAACTGGCTCCTCGTAGTACATGCAATCAAACTCTTCGGCTATTTCACCAATTTGTATAGCAGAGGTCGCGCCAGGTAAGCTGTGGCACTCAAAAATAATATCCACTTCGTCACCAACTGCTTCACGTATAGCTTGCATACGAGCACGGTATAGCTTCATTTCGGCGCGAGAAATTATTTTAGTACGGTCGTAATACGTATTGCCGTCTTTATCGTATTGGATAGGGTCAACTTTTACTGCATCATAACCTTCGCCAATCGCTTTTAACGCCGCTTCTGCGTATTCTTGCGGTTGTACTAATGCTTTAAATTCGCTGTCCCAATCAAACTGTAGCTGCGATGCATAAGTACGTAGCTTATCGTTTACTTTGCCGCCCAGTAATTGGTATACCGGTAAACCAAGTGCTTTACCTTTTATATCCCAAAGTGCTGTATCTATGGCGCTCATTGCTGCATAAACAACAGGGCCGCCACCTAAACCCCAAAAGCTTTCGCGTAACATACGCGACCATAACTTTTCGGTTTGAAACGGGTCGTGCCCAATTAAAAAAGCATCAGCCATTTCTTTTATCATTGCTGCTGCTGCGCTGTGGCCTAAATCGTAAGCTAAACCAGCCTCACCTACACCACTAATACCTTCATCGGTATGAATACGTACAAAAACCGGCGTCCAGGCTGGACGCTCTGGGCAATGAATATCAAATACTTCTACGCGATTTACTTTCATTAAAATTCCTTATTAGCCACGCAGGCTATTGTGCAAAACTGGGATCAAGTCGGTACGCTTTTCGTAACATGGCAGGCCACGCTAATTGCCCACCTGTGCTGCCACTATGTACCACATTAGCTTGGTTATAAATATTATCGATAATTGGCTGCGGCACCGGAATAACCTCTTGTGAGCTGGCTTGTAATGCAAGCTGAATTTCGCAGGCACGTTGCAAGTCATAAAAACGCATAAAGGCATCGCCTACGGTTGGACCTACGGTTAAGCCACCATGATTTACCAATAGCATATGATTGGTATTGCCTAAATCATCTTGTAATACTTTGCGCTCGTCATCATTTACAGCCAGCCCTTCATAGCCATGGTACGACAGTGAAGGGAGCGAAAACATAGAGTATTGGCTTAGTGGCAATAGGCCATTTTTTTGTGTAGCAACGGCAATGGTTTCTTTAGTATGTAAGTGAATAACACAATGAGCATCTTCACGCACTTCGTGAATTGCGCTATGGATAGTAAAACCAGCCGGGTTAATGCTAAAGGGGGTGTCGTCAATAATATTGCCGTGCAAATCAACCTTTACTAGGTTTGATGCAGTTACTTCGTCAAACGTTAAGCCAAACGCATTTACAAGGTAGTGATCAGTGCCAGGTAAACGTGCCGATAAATGCGTGTATATTAAATCCCCCCAACGAAAATGCTCTACTAATCGGTAGCAAGCAGCTAAATCTACGCGCAATTGCCACTCTTGCTCCGACACTTTATTTTTTAAATCTAGTTGGGGTAAATCAATCATAATCAGCCTTTTAAAATACGTACAACAACTCAAGTACGAATAGATGTTTAGAAGTCTAAAGCAGTATTAATTTTATAGCAAACACAAACAAAACAGCCACACAATTGTGTGGCTGTTTACGCTGCGCTTTAATTTAAAACGATAATACGTTTTTAAACGCGGTGCTTTATTTTACCTTTGAAAGGTAGTCAGCAATTGCTTCAAACTCTTCGTCCGTTACCGTTGCAACCATTGCTTTCATTGCGGCAGTCATACCATTGCTACGCGCGCCCGATTTAATATCTTTCATTTGGGCCACTAAATAGTCTTTGTTTTGACCATTAATTTTAGGGTATGCGCCCATAATAGGTGCCTTACCTTCTGCACCGTGACATGTTTGACACATTTTTTGGGTGTAAAGGGCTTCGCCATCAGCAGCGGCGGCGTTAAACGAAAAACTTGCGGCTAAACTAATACCCGCGCCTACTATTAGTGCTTTCATCTTGCTCATTATATTCACTCTTCTTTTTGACGGTTAGAAAATAGTCTATTGATTGTAGTAAACAATCTAGTAAAAAGCATACGTATCAATTTACGTTAGGCGATCAAACAAACATGACTACGTTTTCAGCCATTGTTGTTAACTTTAGCAAACAATACTGAACAGACACTTACCATACTAAATCATCTGGTACTTCAAAGTCTGCATATGGGTCGTCTTCATCTTTTGGTTTGTTTTCAGGTTCAACATGAAAAACAATGTACTTTTCATCAACTTCTGCGACTTTACGCGCCGGCTCATCATCGAGTACGTAAAACTGCCCTTCCAGTACACAAATAGCTAAACGACCACCCGATAACGCTTTTTGGGTTTTCTCGTTTACATCTATCCCTTTTACTTTGTTATCGTAAGTAAAATTAAAGGTACGCTCACCACGAATAGAGTCTTGGTTATGGTGCTCAAGTATTTGCTTAACACGAGCGACTTGCTCACGTTGCTTAAGCTCTTCTTGGCGCGACTGGTTAAGTTCTTCAGCCTTTTTTTGCTGCTCTAATTTAGTTTGCTGTATGTGCTTTTGCAGATCGCTTGGGTTACTGGTAGCCCCTTTTTTTTGCTTTTTTTGTTGCTTACGTTTTTCTGACTTAGCAACTTTAGCTTTGTGCGATGTTGTTAACCCTGCTTGCAGCAATTGGTCTTGTAATGAACCCATGGCTTTGTTCCACTAAAAACTTATATTAGGTTTATTTTAATCACCAACGAGTACAAATAACAGTGCTATTAGCATTAATCTAGCAAAGGGCTGAATATACACTTTGATTTAGCGCAATTGTTGATGATTTAACCTATGAAATATAAGCCATTTTTCATATACTTTGGCTAACTTATCAGCTTATGTTTTAAGCCTTACAATGCGTTTTGCTCATTTACTTATTTGCTCGGTGTTTATATTTTTTGTGCTGTACGCACCTCAGCCTTTATTGAGCTTATTTGCTAGCGAATTTAACGTTCCCCCTGCGCTTGCCGGCAGCTTAATGAGCGTAACCATGCTGCCTTTAGCAATTGCACCTTTGGTTTATGGGCTATTTTTAGCCAAGCAAAACCCGCTTATTATTTTACGTATTGCTATGTTTATTTTAGGAGTGAGCTGCATACTGTTTACAGTAGCGCCAAGTTTTGAGCTATTACTTTTGGTGCGTTTTATACAAGGCTTAACCTTACCTGCCGCGCTTACCGCGATGACAAGCTTTATTGGTATACGTTACAGCGCAGATGCCTTACAAAAAAATATGACCTTATACATAGGCAGTACCATAGCTGGGGGCTACTTTGGCCGAATATTGGCCGCTTTATTTAGTGATGTATGGCATTGGCAAAGTTTTTATTATGTTATTTCAATTGTGCTTATTGGCCTGGCTATAAGTATAAAGCCCACGGGCTTTGTGGTATCTGATCAGTCAGCACTTACGCCGTTAACGTATATTAAGCAGCTAAAAGATGCGGCAGTACTAAAATTGTATGGCGCCGTTTTTTGTATGTTTTTTTGCTTTGCAGCCTTATTAAATTACCTACCATTTATTTTGCAAAACACCTTTTTAATTACAAACACACGCGATATTGGCTTAGTGTACAGCGGCTACTTAATCGGTGTTTTAGCTTCTATTGCAACACCTTGGCTTGCTAAAAAAGTGCCTTCAGCTTGGCATTTACTTGCTGCGGTTTTTATCGTGTATAACTTAAGCATTGTATTACTTATAAGCCAGCAACTGAGTGTGTTTTTAATCGCGTTTACGTTATTTTGTGCTGCTATGTTTGTTATACACTCAAGCGCTGCTCCACTTGTTAACAAGATTAGCAGAGCGCCTGCAAGTGTAACGAATGGCGGGTATGTATCGTTTTATTATAGTGGTGGGGCACTGGGCTCGTTATTGCCAGGTATTGTTTATCAACACTCAGGGCAAACTGCATTTATGCTTTGCTTACTGAGTGTGTGTTTTATTGGTTTAGTATTAGTCACTTTAGGCTATCGAGAAGGTAAAAACATTACCCGAGGGTGATGCCCTGTATGCTCAAAAAAGGTATTTAAATCATTTTTTGTAAGCAGCCAAGTTTGGGTGTTTTCAAACGGGTGACAATGAAACAGCTCATTAAACCAAATATCTTGATCAAGCCACAAAGTAACGTTGCTTTGTTTATCGTTTGCTAAAGCAAGCATAGACACACACCCAGGCGCCACTTTTAAATAACGTGCTAACCGCTCGCTAGAGGCAAACCCCAACCGAGAAAGCCCCTGTTGCTTAGATAGGGTTTTTAAATCGAGCTGTTTGTCGTGTGCGGTAATTACTAAAAAGTGCTTTTTGCCCTCATTATCACGCAAAAACAAGTTTTTAAGTCGCGTACCTGGGCGCTCCACCATAAATGCATCAGCATCTAAACTGGTATGTAACGCAGGGTGTTCTATTACATCGTAATTTATACCTAATTGCGCTAACAACTGCGCAAGCTTTGCTTTATCGGCCAACATACTACAAACAACGCCCTCTTAGCTGCACACTTAAGTCACGCCATAGCACTTGTGTAATTTCGTGTTTCTTTTCACAATAGTTATTTTCACTGAGGGTTTCGTTTAAAAACCTGACGGCTTCATCCTCAAGCTTAAGTTTTAACACACTAGAGTCTTCGAAGTGTTCTTGTTCTATGAAACGTTTTACATCAGAGCGGCTCGGTCTTTTTTCGCCTCGCCCGCCGTTATTTAAGTTTATGTTACTGCGATGCTCAGCCTTTACCGATACAACATAAGCAAATATTTTGTTACCTTGCTCATCCACGTTCTCATAAAACTGCTTGTTATTTATTTCATAAGGAGGCGCTTCATTACTTGCACACCCTGCAAGTAGCAAAGCAAGTATACAGATACTTTTTTTCATTGTTTTTGTCGTTTCGCGAGGTATTTTTCTCGAGTCTATCAAAAATAAACGATAACAGTTAAATATTGCTAAAAAATACTTGACCAAATTTATAAAAATATTTAAAGTTCACCCCGCTTGGAACTCAGCAGCCAAGTAATTACAACTATGTAATTTAGGAATGTGGGGCTATAGCTCAGCTGGGAGAGCGCCTGCCTTGCACGCAGGAGGTCAGCAGTTCGATCCTGCTTAGCTCCACCACTTTCCTACTCTTCTATTACTTCCTATTTTTCATCGTCTTATTATTCTTTTATCTTCTACAAAATAACTTTTATATTTGCGCATTCCTTGTTTGTTTAGTCTTTGTTGGCTATAAATTATCTCATCTGTAGCAGTGATACTTTTGGCTTAAACAATGGATACCCCTAAACGCACCACATTAAAAAAGCTCGCTGTCATCGGTTTAACCGCGGGCGTAATTACTCATGTACCTTATGTGTTTGCCCGAAAAAAAGTAACCCTAAGAGTCTTAGGAACACATGTCACGCTACAAGAAGCCATTCGTAAACAAGCAATGCTTGATTTAGGCATAAATATAGAATTTTCCCCTGCCGGAAGTGCTGCCGTATTACAAAAAGCCTCCATGGACCCTGGCTCATTTGATTTATACGAGCAATGGTCAAACAGTATTAATGTGCTTTGGCGGGCGGGGTCTATTCAGCCCATAGAAAAAAAACGGCTAACCTACTTTAATGAAATAAATTCTCTTACCAAAACAGGGAAGCTCACCCCCGATGCAAAATTAGGTGCAGGCGACGCCCCTTATAAATTACTCAATGTACAAGAGGACGGCACACTAAGCGCAAACGAAAGCGATTACATTAGCTTTTTACCTTATGTACATAATGTTGACTCTTTTGGCTATAACACCGCCAAGATAAAACCTGGTATTGCCTACGAAACTGAAAGCTGGGGCTGGTTACTTGATGATGCCCACCGGGGTAAAGTAGGCATTGTAAATGCACCCACAATTGGCTTATTTGACCTTGCCTTGGCAGCACAAAGCAAAGGGTTAATAACATTTAAAGATATTGGTGCGATTACTCGCTCCGAGCTTGACCGTTTATTTAGTATTTTAATTGACTATAAACGCCAAGGGCATTTTGCAGGTTATTGGAACTCGGTACCAGAGTCTGTTGAATTTATGAAAAGCCAACGCGTGCATATAGAAAGTATGTTTTCCCCCGCTGTGGCCGCGCTCAATAGTCAAAATGTTAACGTACGATTTGCCGCTCCAAAAGAGGGCTACCGTGGCTGGCATGGGGTAATGTGCTTATCGTCACAGGTTAATAAAAACCAAAAAGATGCCGCATACGATTACATGAACTGGTGGCTTTCGGGATGGGCCGGCGCATTTATTGCTCGCCAAGGGTATTACATTAGTAATCCACAGCGCTCAAAAGCAATGCTTTCACCAAGTGAATGGAATTACTGGTACTTAGGCAAGCCCACTACGGTTGACTTACTAAACACCCAAAAACAAGTCGCAGTAAAAGCCGGCGAGCAGCGAAATGGTGGTAGCTATTTAAAACGCTTAAGCAATGTAGCTGTTTGGAATAGCGTTATGCCGACTTACGATTACAGCTTGCAAAAATGGTATGAGTTAATAAGCAGATAATGATAACCCGTTCAATAAAATCAAAAATAATAATTGCTCTATGCGTATTAATTACTTTATTAATTTTGCAAAGTTACCTATTCAATTATTCGCAAAAATCACTTTTTGAGCTGCAAAATGCGCAGCACAAAGCTTTATTACAAAGCGAGTCCGTTACCCGTTTAGAACACGATGTGATTTCTTTACAAAGCCAAGCCATTGCTTATCTAGATCATGCTAATAGCAATACCATTGAAAAGTTTAATATGCACTTAAATGCTGCAAAAATGAATTTAGACACGCTAAGTGAAAATTTAAACGAGTATGATGAAAGTTACCAAAATAAGGTAAAGCGCCTAAACGAGTACTTAAATAATTACCAAGATACATTTAAACGTGTAGTCGTTAATAGAACCAAACGAGAGCAGCTGTACATTACACAGTTCAAACAACCTATTGAAACCCTAAAAGCACAACTTAATGAGCTTGAAAAAAACACGCAAACAAGCAAGCAAAGCGTAATAGTGAATATACTCTTAACTATTAGCAATATAGAACAAGCAGCAACCAGTTATTTACACAAGCCAAATTATGATGAAGCACAAAATGTGCAAAATAACCTAGCACACTTAAATACCCTACTGGCGAGTATTGAAACCGCTAATGTTAACCTGCTTAATAATACTGATGAGCTTGAGCAAGCGTATAGCCAATTAGTTATTTTAACTCGTAGTTATACGTTTTCGATAAATGTAGTTTTAACAGGAATAGAAAACGAGCTGCTTTACCTAGCCGAAAAAATAAGGGATGTAGAGAAGCAAAAGCTCACCCAGACAGAACAGCAGCTAAGAGATCATGTACTCAAAAGTACAGAGATGGGAAACCTATTTGCAGCTTTAATTACTGTTATTATCACGTTAATCACCTTTTTTATTTTTAACTCTGTCATTAAGCCCATCGCGAAATTAACTAAGCTGTTAAATGATATGAGTAATGAAAAACAAGTTACACTTAATGGCAATACACATCATCAAAGTGAGATTAACTCGGTTATTACTGCGGCTAATGCGCTGTATTTAAAAAACAAACAAACAAAGGCACTATTAGCACAAACCCAAGCGCTCAATACTAAAATGGAATTAATGAACAAAGAGCTAACCGTCGCTATGACTCAGGCAAAAAATGCTAACCAAGCGAAAGGCGATTTTGTTGCTAATATGAGCCATGAGCTACGCACTCCAATGAATGGTATTTTAGGAATGCTGCAGCTATTACAAAGCAGCGCTCTTCCTGCAAAACAAAAACACTATGCAGATAAAGCATTTTCAAGTGCTCAAAATTTATTGCAAATACTTAATAACGTACTCGATTTTTCTAAACTTGAGTCTGACAAAGTAAAGCTTGAATCAATCCCTTTTACTTTGCATACCGTGGTTTCTAATGTGAAAAATTTATTTTCAGTAAATGCTAAACAAAAAGGGTTGCGCCTTAATTTTGTATTGCATGTTGATGCAGGGCTAGAGCTGATGGGCGACCCACTTTATTTAAGCCAAATCATTAATAACTGCGTGGGTAATGCGATAAAGTTTACAGAGCGCGGAGAAATAACCTTAAGTATTGAGGCCACCACACAAGATAAGCAAAATATACAGTTACGTTTTGGTATTAAAGACACTGGCATAGGCATGACGCCAGAGCAAACAGAATCCATTTTTGACTCGTTCTTCCAAGGCGACTCCAGTACAACCCGCAAATATGGCGGCACGGGATTAGGTTTAACTATTTGTAAGCAACTTACCAAGTTACTAGGCGGCGAAATACAAGTACGCAGTACGCCTCACGTCGGGAGTGAATTTTATTTTACACTCCCATTTAAAATGACAAACCAAGAAACACTTAAAAAACATGCGCTACTTATAAGCCCCGATAAAAAGCAAATAAACTCGCTCACTAAGCTGCTAAGTAATGCTGATATAACGACAGAAGTTACCCAAGAGCCACTGCGCGCCATTGCGAAGATCTCTCAACCTAACAATCCGTTTAGTATTGTATTAATGGCATTATTACAAGCCGAACTAAAAGATAACTTTATTTTACGGCAGCTCTACTTACAAAAACAAAGAAACAAGCACAAACTATTGCTCATTCTCCTTATTAGTGACCAAGAACAACCACAAGCAGTGCCCGATAGCGAACATATTGATATTATTACTATAGGTAATAGCCACCCTGAATCGCAATTAATGCGCTTGCTGCTAGCCGATTCGACTAACCTGCCTACCAGTGATAGCTACCCACAATATACTGGCTATACAGCCCTAGTAGTCGATGATAATCCGATTAACCAAGAGATTATAGAAGCCCTACTTAGTAAAATGAATATGACCGTTGTCTTGGCAAATAATGGTAAAGAAGCATTAGAATGCGTAGACAAGCATGAAGTTGATATAATTTTTATGGATATTCAAATGCCTGTAATGGATGGCTTAGAGGCAACACGAATACTTCGTCAGCGAGGTTATATAACACCAATAATAGCAATCACTGCTGCAGCATTTTCTAATGATAAAAAAGCTGCTATTAGAGCTGGAATGGATGACTACTTAGTAAAACCACTATTATTTGGCGCACTGTATGAGACGATAGAAAAACACATAAAGAAAACTCATACACTTAGTACTTTAAATTTAGCACTCGCAATAGATAACCTTGATGGCAATAGCGAGCTTATAAATACTGTATTTACTAAATTTATTGATGATTATAGTAATTTTACAGATATTGCGGCCACCAGCCTTAGTAATAATGAATTTAAAAGCCTATCTATGGCAATACATAGTTTAAAAGGACTTGCCGGTACATTAGGCTTAGAGTTATTAGAGCAATGCGCCAAAAAGGCTGAAATGGCGCTAGCAAACAAAGCAGATGTTGATTTAACCGAGTTTAATGAGCAGCTTACATTAACATTATATGCTGTTAGGCAATTTCTTGTTACACACTCTATTTCGCAAGTACCTGCAGGTGCAGAGCATTCAGAACAAAAAAGTACATTAATAGATAATATTTACAATTTAGCTTTATCTGCCCGCCCAGTCCCTAGCCAATTAATTAGAGAAATTGAGCGTAAGCAATTCCCCCGCTCACACCCATTATTTGAGTTAAAAGAAGCAATAGATAACTTTAACTACGCTTTAGTGATTAAACTTATTAACGATTACAGAAATAACTATAAAAACTAGACAATTATGGCAACTATAAACTAACTTTAAGAAGTAATTAAAGAATAAGGATTTAGTGTGCATTCAACCTTTCTAGCTGGCAACAATGAACCTGCAGTAGCTCAACCGCGAAAGCCTTTGATACTCATTGTTGATGACGAACCTAGCAACCTACATGTATTAGTTGAAGGCCTACTTGCAGACTACGATGTACGCATTTCAACAAGTGGTGAACAAGCGCTTGTATTTGTTGAATCCACACGCCCAGATTTAATTTTACTCGATATTATGATGCCAGGCATGGATGGCTATGAAGTATGTAAAATATTAAAAGCAAAGCAAAACACCAAAGGTATTCCCATCATTTTTGTTACCGCACTTACCGAAGAGGAATCGGAAGAAAAGGGCTTTACAATGGGGGCCATTGACTACATTCATAAACCCTACAAATTAGCTTTGGTTAGAGCACGCATACGCACACATATTACTGCGCAAGGCATGCTAGACAGACTCATTGAAAAAAACTTTGACTTACACGACAAATTACTAGAAATAGAAGCTCTTGCCAAAGAGTTAAGCCAGCGTGAGGAAGAGCTAAAGCAGCTGTCATCTAAGCAAAAGTTATTTTACCAAGCGCTTACCAGCACGGCCGACGGTGTTGTAATTACTAATAGCGAAGGAAAAATTATCGCTGTTAATCCATCGTTTTGTAGAATTACCGGCTATTGCGAGGCCGAATCGCTGGAAATGGATCTAAAAGATATTAAAAAGAATAACCACCCTAATATCAGCTTTGACAAGGTCTGGAAACACGCAAACGAAGCAGGCTACTGGAGTGGTGAGCTTGTCACCAGAAGAAAAAATGGTGAGTTATACCCTGAGCTATTAACACTAAGCATGGTAAAGGGCGAGCAAGACACCAACATTCACTACATTGGCGTTTTTAGTGATATTTCAAGCGTAAAAGTAACGCAAGAACGCATAGATTACCTAACTTGGCATGATGAGCTTACTAAGCTGCCAAACCGTAACGGTTTTTTAAAGCAATTAGAACAACAACTACAAGATTGTAGTAGCGACAAGACCTATGCCTACATTTATATTATCGACATTGATAGCTTCCATTCTATTAATGATGGTTTAGGGCTATTAGCAGGGGATAATATTTTAAAGGAGCTTGCTCAGCGTATTCATGCCAATGTAGATAAAAAAGATATTATTGCACGCTTAGGCAGTGATGAATTTGCCGCCTTATGTAGCGTAGATAAAGGAATTGGGCGTACACGCGCTCAATCAATCGCTGAAAACAAAGCGCAAGAGCTTTTAAACGCAGTCAACCGCCCTTTTGACGTTGATGGGCAAGAGGTTAGCTTAACAATTAGTATAGGCACTTATATTTTCCCGCGAGACGATGTATGGGAAAGTGCTATTGAGACAATAAGAAATTGTGAAGCAGCCTGCTATAAAGCCAAAGAAAAAGGCGGAAACAGAGTTACTTTTTTTGATACCTCATTTGGCGAGCAAGCTAAACGACGCTTTGAAATTGAACAAGACTTAAGAAAAGCCATTCCGCATAATGAGCTATCCATATTTTTGCAGTCGCAATTTGATAGTAAGCAAACGTTAAAAGGCGCAGAAATACTGCTGCGCTGGGATCACCCTCAAAAAGGCTTCATAAGCCCATGTGAATTTATATCAATAGCTGAAGAATCTGATGTTATTTTTGAATTAGACTGCTGGGTTACGACTAATGCACTTAATTTACTTACCAAGCTTAAATACAGCCACCCAAGTTTGAATATTTCAGTAAATATAAGCGGTCGACATTTTCATGAACCGCGATTTTTAAACTTTATAAGCCAACAAATTAAAAGTGTTGATATTAATCCTCAGCAACTCACTATAGAGATAATAGAGGGGACGCTACTTAATCACATGGAAGCGGCCATTGAAGCCGTGCACTACCTTAAAAAGCTGGGCGTACGCGTATCAATAGATGACTTTGGCACGGGCTACTCAAGTTTAACCTACTTAAAACAGTTACCTATTCATGAGCTAAAAATAGATCGCTCATTTGTACTTGAAGCCCCCACTGATAACAACGATAAATTAATTATTGATATGATTGTCAGCCTTGGTAGGTTGTTTCAATTAGAAGTGGTAGCGGAGGGGGTCGAGAATCAATCGCACTTTGACTTATTACAAGAGTACCCTGAGGTTATCCTACAAGGATACCATCTGCACCGGCCTGAGCCATTAGAAAGCTGGCTAGAAAAACTAAACCATACTTTGCAAAATGCATAAAAAACGCCGATTAAACAATCGGCGTTTTTTATATGTGAAGTATATTACTTACGTACTTGGCCTTCGCCATTAACTAAATACTTTTCAGTTGTAAGTGACTCAAGCCCCATGGGACCATAAGCATGTAGCTTAGTTGTAGCTATACCAATTTCAGCACCTAAACCTAATTGCGAGCCATCTGAGAAACGCGATGATGCATTTACCATCACTACCGATGCATCAACACTGCGTTGGAAAAGCTCAGCCGCAGTATCGTTTTTAGTACAAATAACCTCAGTGTGGTTTGAACCAAATTGAGCAATATGCTCCACTGCAGCACTAAAGCTTGGTACCACACGAATAGCAATTTCTAAATCTAAGTATTCTTCACCAAATTCATTATCAGCAAGTACTGTAGCATTATCGAAGTATTTTGCGGCTTGCTCATCTGCATTAATTTTCACACCTTCTTGGCGCAATACAACGGCACATAAATTTAAAAATTCATCAGCAACATCTTGGTGAACCACTAGCCCTTCAAGCGCATTACATACGCCTGTGCGCTGTGTTTTACCATTTAATAGTAAATTAAGTGCAACCTCTAAGTCGGCATCTTTATCTACGTATAAATGACACACCCCTTTAAAGTGCTGAATAACAGGAATAGTGCTGTTTTCTGTAACAAAGTTAATTAAGCCTTCGCCACCACGAGGGATGATTAAATCAATACTTTCGCGTTGCTGCATTAGTTCCATAAGCAACGCACGGTCTGGATCAGGAATAACTGAGATCAGTGCTTTAGGTAAGTTATGTTTTTCAAGTACACCGTGCATTACACTCGCAATGGCTTGCGAGCTTTTAAGGGCTTCTTTACCGCCACGTAAAATAACACCATTACCCGATTTAAAACACAATGCGCCTGCATCCGCAGTTACATTAGGACGCGCTTCGTAAATCATACATACAACGCCTAATGGCACACGCATTTTACGTATTTTAATGCCATTTGGGCGCTCTGTAATGTCGCGTAGCTGACCGACAGGATCATCTAAACTTACAATAACTTCAATACCTTCTGCCATTGCTTCAATGCGCTCTTCGTTAAGCGTTAGGCGGTCGATCATCGAAGCGGCTAAGTTATTATCGCGTGCTGCGCTTAAATCACTTTCGTTTTCTTTAATTATAAATGCTTTTTCTGCGCGTAATGCTGCCGCCATTTCGGTTAACACTTGGTTTTTGGTCTCGGTGTCGAGTAAAGCAAGTGTGTTTGCAGCTTTTGCTGCCTGGCGTGAAATATCCGTAATCAAACTCATGACTTCTCCAATAATGCGATATCTTTTTCTGAAATAACAGGACCAATAGAATCCTGCATTTTTTCGCTAAATTCACTTTGCTCGTTATCTGCAATAAAGCTTAACAAGCAACTACTATAATTTGCGGTGGCTTTTGCTAAACGTGTGCCATCCTCGCTTCTAACTAAAATGGTATCGCCAATGGCAAACTCACCATGAACTTCCATTATTTCGTCGCCACGTATGCAACCGTTTTCACCTTCAAGAGACTCATCAAACGAGCCATCTACAACTACTTCACCTTGCTCATTAGCAGTATGCGTCATCCAGTGCACAGCTTCTTGCATTGGTTTTTCATAAGGAAGGAAAACACTACCAGGGTTGTCACCTGCCAATAATCTATTAAAGGTTTCTTCTTTAAAGCCATTAATAATATAAGTAGCAATACCGTGAGACGTTGCTTTTTCGGCAGCTTCAATTTTGGTTTTCATGCCACCGGTTCCTACAGAGCTTGTAGCACATCCTGCCATAGCATAAATAGACTCATCAATTGATTTTATTTCAGGCAGTAAAACTGCATCGTCGTGCAAATTTGGGTTTTTATCATACAGCCCATCTACATCAGAAAAAATCATTAATGCATCGGCATCAGCGGCCGCCGCTACCATGGCTGATAAGTTATCGTTGTCACCTACTTTTAAGTCATCCGTTGTTACAGCATCATTTTCGTTAATGATAGGCAGTACACCATGCTCTAACAAAGTAAAAATAGTTTCGCGAATACTTTCATAGCGCTCACGGTCACGTAAATCACCATGGGTTAATAATAATTGCGCTGATGGAAAATCGAAAAAGCGATCCCACATGGCCATCATTTCAGTTTGACCTGCTGCTGCCATCGCTTTTTTCATCACAACTGAACGTGGAATGTCAGATGGGAATAAGTGTGAGCCTGCAGCTACTGAGCCTGAAGATACTAAAATAACTTCAATACCACGAGCACGACAGCGAACAATAAATTGCGCAATGGTTAATAAGTAGCGTGAACGGCACCCATCTTGATCTGGAGCAATTAATGCACTACCTACTTTTAAAACAATACGACGCCAATTTAACTTTTGCATAAAATCTCAACTTTCCATTTTATCTGCATTCACATAGTGTGAACTAAAACTAGGTAATTGCGTAAAAAATACGCAATTTCGAATAGGTTGTTTGTTTATACACTTTTTAAACGCACGCAAATACACGACCTAAAATTGCTTTTAGATTTGTAAAGACATGAAACAGCACCAACCAAATTAAATGGAGGTCTATTAAATATAAAAATAAAAAGTGTTGTTTATGTATCGCTGTAAAAAGCTGTGTGCGGCCTTTTTGTTAACAACATACATAGAGCCTCTAAAGTCAGATACACCAACAGATAGGGTGATGACTTAAGGACCGAGATTTAGCCGCCACGATGGGAGCTAAACATTGAAAGTAATAGTTCAACTCAAACATTTATTTACTTAATTGCTTAAATAAACTTGTTTGAAAAAACCATACCAAGATATTCAATAATACAATAGCTACTAATTAATGGTAAAAATAGCGTACAAATCTATTATTACAGGGCAAATATGACGCTAGTATTAATACATACCGTTATTTTGCAAAATTATATTTAGATGACTAATTGTTTGAACTCTAAATATAATACGACATTTCAAGGGGTAAGATCAAGGCTAAAAATCACTCTAATGTATAGCTACGCCTCACCTCTAAGTGGTTAATCATTTAAAATCAAAGAGTTATATTTATTTTTGTGTTTTAATTCAATTTTTATAAATAAATCAATAAGTTTAACCTACAATTTTTGTATTAAGCGCTAAAATTTTATTAGCAAATTAAACATTTCACGTGTATACCCCTGTATTAATATTTAACAAAAGTTATACTTTTCACATTGTGATAAATAAGGAATTCTTAATTTATGTCAGCAATTTATATAGCCGGTATCGCACTTTGTTCGGTGCTTGCCCAATGGGTAGCGTGGGCGTTTAAAGTACCCGCTATTTTGTTCTTATTGCTTACCGGTTTATTGCTAGGGCCGTTTAGTGGTGTATTAGACCCTGATGCTTTACTGGGTGATTTATTATTTCCTGTTGTGTCACTGAGTGTGGCTGTCATTTTATTTGAAGGCTCCCTTACTTTGCACTTTAGAGAGTTAAAAGGCATAAGTAAGGTCGTACGTAACCTGTGCTCTATCGGCATGATCACCACCTGTGTGGTAATAAGCTTAAGTGCCTATTGGTTGCTGGAGCTTAACTGGCGGGTGGCTGCAGTATTAGGCGCTGTGCTAGTAGTAACAGGGCCTACGGTAATCGCCCCTTTACTTAATTCGATGCGCCCAACACAAGATATTGACCGTATATTACGATGGGAAGGCATTGTAATTGACCCAATCGGTGCTCTTTTTGCTGTGCTTGTATTTGAAGCAGTCATGCTGGTAGGCCAAGGAGAAGTGCTTAGCCACACTATTATTGCACTTGTTAAAACAGTCGGCGTAGGGCTATCTATCGGTGTTGTTGCGGGGTGGATCACCACACAGCTTATGCGCCGTGAATGGCTACCGTTCGAGTTACATAAATTTGGTATACTTGCCTTGGTGCTTATTAGCTTTTCGGTATCTAATCACTTAAGTCACGAATCGGGACTATTGGCTGTTACCGTATTTGGTATTTGGCTTGCTAATCAAAATGATTTAGAAATCGATTCTGTACTTGAGTTTAAAGAAGACTTATCGATGATTTTAATATCATCACTGTTTATTTTACTTGCTGCGCGGCTACAGCTTTCTGACTTGATGATGTTAGACAGCGACGTATTTATATTCCTTGCAGTGGTGTTATTTATAGCGCGCCCATTGTGTATTGCTATATCTACTTTTGGTACTGACTTGCCAATGAAATCGCGCTTGGTGCTATCGTGGATAGCCCCAAGAGGTATTGTTGCAGCTGCTGTTGGGTCGGTGTTTGCGCTAAGTATGATGGAAGCTGGCGTAGCTGATGCAGAAAAAATGGTGCCGTTAATATTTACCGTTATTATCATCACTGTGGTATTACAAAGCTTAACCGCTATTCCTGTTGCTAAGCTATTAGGCGTGCGCCAACCTTCTCCAAATACCATACTGATTATTGGTGCAAACCATGTATCTCGCGCTATAGGTAAAGGTTTACAAGAGCAAAGCATTCCTGTTCACCTATCAGACCCCGCATGGGAGAACTGTAAAATGGCTCGTATGGACGGCCTTGCCTGTTATTATGGTAACCCACAATCAGAGCATGCTGAGCGTTACTTGCCGCTCACAACAATAAGAACGGTATTAGCACTTTCACCTAACCGCCACCATAATGCGCTTGGTGTACAATATTTTTCTCACTTGTTGAATGAAAAAAATGTATTTTCACTGCGCTCATCTACCTCGCATGCTAAAGCGAATAAAGACAGTGCAACATTCCTATCTAGACAAATTTTGTTTGGTGAAGATGGCTCTTACGCTCGCCTAAGCAGTATTATTGCTAAAGGCGGTAAAGTGAGTGCGACGCGTATTTCAGAAGAATTTGATTGGGAAAAATACCAAGAGATGAACCCTGAAGCGATCCCGTTGTTTATTTTAAAAGGTGATAAAGACAACGACGACGATACGCCAGTAAAACTTCGCCCATTTACCAGTAATATGGAAAAGCCACCGCAGGAAGGAGAGCGTATCTTTGCACTTCAGCCGCCAAAAATGTCGGTGTTAAAAGACCCCGCTAAAACAAAAAATAAAGAAGAGAGCTAACCTCTTTTCGTTATTGCAAAAAAGCCCTAATTAAATATTAGGGCTTTTTTATTTTATATAAATAGCGTGCGTTATCGGCACTTACATGGGTAATCTCGCGCGGGCAACAACACTATCGGGCATTTTTTGAGCGAGTAAGCTAAGCGCACGCTCAATTTTTTTATGGGTTGCTTTATCTGCCACCATGGCATTGAATAACCAGCGATACGCATCTTCAAAGTCACGTGGGCTTCCGTAGCCTGCATTAAAAAGCTTAACCAGCCTTAGCTGTGCTTTTAAGTTCCCTTGCGCTGAAGCCTCTCGTAAGTAGGTAATGGCCATAGCTTTATCTTGCTGCACTAAGCGACCCGTGTCGTAATAACGTCCAAGCTGCTCTAATGCAGCCGCTAAGCCTTGTTCAGCTGCTTTACGCATGTAGTACACACCTAATTCCACATTGCGTTCAACACACACGTTATATGCCAGCATATCGCCATATAAAAATTGGTAAGATGGCAGCGCCATTTTATTGGCCCTTGCCTCTATATCTTGTACTAATTGGCAATCGTCTGCCTTTACACGCTGCAAATGTGTATTTTTATTTATTAGTGCAATCAGCTCCGGTTCGGTATAAAGCGGCACCGCAGCGGGCGTTTCTTCAGCTAACACATTGCTACTTATAGATAAAAGTAACGGAGTGAGCAAAGACGCTAGAAAAGTGTTACAGGTAGATAGGCGCATGTTTACCACGTATAAAATAAAACTTATCAAATAATATACAAAGATCGTTCCAAGGTGAATTTTAGGCATAAAAAAAGCTGCAAAAAGCAGCTTTTTTTTAAACTAATGGTGATTAAGCAAACGGGTTGCGAAGTACCATTGTTTCTACACGATCTGGGCCGGTAGAAATAATATCAACAGGTACACCTGTGATTTCTTCGATACGCTTGATGTAATCAATCGCAGCTTTTGGTAAGCCTTCAAGGCTAGTTACACCAACTGTGTTTTCAGGCCAACCTGGCATCTCTTCATATACTGGTGTTACTTTCTCGTAACCCTCAGCAGCTAATGGCGTTACATTAGTCACTGTGCCATCTTCAAGCTGGTAACCAGTACAGATTTTAAGCGTTTCTAAACCATCTAAAACATCTAACTTAGTTAAACAAAAACCAGAGATGCTGTTGATTTGAACTGCGCGGCGCATTGCCACAGCATCTAACCAACCAGTACGGCGTAAACGACCTGTTGTCGCGCCAAACTCATGACCTTTATCACCTAAGTGCTTACCCACTGGGTCTTGTTTTTCAAGGCCATCGTAAAGCTCTGTAGGGAAAGGACCAGAACCAACACGTGTAGTGTACGCTTTAATAATACCTAACACGTAATCAAGGTTTAATGGACCAAAACCAGCACCAGTCGCAACGCCACCAGCAGTGGTGTTTGAAGAGGTTACATAAGGGTAAGTACCGTGATCGATATCAAGTAATGTACCTTGTGCACCTTCAAATAAAATGTGTTCGCCCGCTAAACGTGTTTGATCTAAAAGCTCAGTTACATCAACAACCATTGCTTTTAAGATGTCTGCAACAGCCATTGCATCATCAAACGTTTTTTGGAAATCAACAGCATCTACTTTGTAGTAGTTAACTAAAGTGAAGTTATGGTATTCAAGTACTTCTTTTAGTTTAGCTGCGAATAATTCTGGATTGAATAAGTCACCTACGCGTAAACCGCGACGGGCTACTTTATCTTCGTACGCAGGACCGATACCACGGCCAGTTGTACCAATTGGCTTGTCGCCGCGAGCAGTTTCGCGAGCTACATCTAATGCAACATGGAAAGGCAGAATTAACGGACATGCTTCACTAATTAAAAGACGCTCACGTACAGGTACGCCACGCTCTTCTAACATGCCAATTTCTTTCATTAGCGCTTCTGGTGATAAAACCACACCATTACCAATCACACATTTAACATTGTCACGTAATACACCCGATGGAATAAGGTGTAGAACTGTCTTTTCACCGTCAATAACTAAAGTATGACCCGCATTGTGGCCACCTTGGTATCGAACTACTAAAGATGCTTTGTCTGTAAGGAGATCAACAACCTTACCCTTACCTTCGTCACCCCATTGGGTGCCTAATACAACAACGTTTTTACCCATTGTAAATTCACTTCGAGAAAATTAGGACGAGATTTTACCAGAAAACTGAAGTAAAGATCACCCCTGTTCAGCTTATTTTTTCTGCGCGTATTTTTTAGGCCATCACACTTTTTAAATAACCACATATATAACAGTAATTTAAAGTTTTAAATTATACTTAACAAAAAGCCCCGCATAGGCGGGGCTTTATAACTTTTTAAATGATTAAGGCATCGCTTATTGCGCTGCAGCGCCTTTCATATATTTAAAGAAGTCACTATCTGGTGAAAGTACCATAACATCTTGTTTATCTTTAAAGGTCTTTTTATACGCCTCTAAAGAACGAACAAAACCAAAGAACTCTGGATCTTTGTTGTATGCTTTAGCATAAATAGCGGCAGCTTCTGCATCACCTTGACCACGTACTGAGCGCGCATTACGCTCTGCATCAGCAAGCATTACCGTTACACGGCGGTCAACATTAGCACGAATAGTTTCTGCTTTTTCTTGACCTTCCGAGCGGTGCTCTTTTGCAACAGCAGTACGCTCAGCGCGCATACGTTGGTAAATAGAGCTACTCACTTCTTGTGGTAAGTTAATTTGCTTAACACGCACGTCAAGTACTTCAATACCTAACTCGCGCGCACTTTCAGAAGCTTGTACTAACGCCTCTTCCATTAGCTCACTGCGCTCACCCGATACAATCTCGCGAATAGTACGCGTACCAAAGTTAGTACGCAGACCATTATTTACTTTTTGCTTTAGTAGTGTTTCAGCGTATTGCTTATCACCACGAGCACGCAGGTAAAATGCGCTAAAGTCGTTTACGCGCCATTTAACAAACGAATCAACAATTAAGTCTTTTTTCTCGCTTGTTACAAAGCGGTCTGGCGTGCCATCTAGCGTTTGAATACGTGCATCAATACGACGTACTTGGCTAAAAAATGGTACTTTTAAGTGAAGGCCTGGGCTGTATACAACGGCTTTGTCTTCACTGTCTTTTTCAACTTTGCTAAATAGCAACACAATCGCTTTTTGCCCTTCAGGTACTACAAATACCGCAGAGAAAGACATAACAATGGCAGCTAATAGTATGACTAAACTAAAGTTTTTCATTACGCTTATCTCCCGTTATTGTTAAAGCGATCACTGTTAAAACGGTCATTACCGCTATTCACAGTGCTATTTCGTGATGTATTTACTTTATTGCGTAAATCTTGAATATCACTTGAGCTTGGTAAAGCTACACGTGTTGCAGTGCCTTGCTTTTCCATAATTTTATCAAGTGGTAAGTACATCATGTTGTTACCGCCTTTAACATCAACAATGACTTTAGAACTGCTGCTAAGCACCTCTTCCATAGCATCAATGTATAAACGTTCGCGCGTTACTTCTTTAGCTGCTTGATACTCAGGTAGTAGCTTTTCAAAACGAGCCACTTCACCTTGTGCTTCAAGTGTAATGCGTTCTTGATAACCTTCTGCTTCTTGCGTCATACGTGTTACTTGACCACGCGCGCGCGGTTCAATCTCACGTGCATACGCTTCTGCTTCACGGATGAAACGCTCTTCATCTTCTTGTGCGGCAATAGCGTCATCAAATGCATCTTTTACTTCAGTTGGTGGACGTGAATCTTTAAAGTTCACATCGGTCACAATTAAACCTAAGTTATACGGTTCGATGATTTTATTAAGCTCATCCCACGTATTTTGACGAACGACTTCACGGCCATTAGTCAGTACTTGGTCCATTTTTGCATGGCCAACAACGTAACGTAACGCGCTATCAAGCGCTTCTTCTAAGCTGTTATCAGCATTAGTTACGCTAAACTTGTAAAGGTACGGATCAATAACACGGTATTGCACTTCAAACTCAACGCTTACTACGTTTTCATCTTCCGTTAGCATAAACCCAGATGCAGATAATGAACGTACAGCTTCAATATCTACTGGAATAACCGTTTCAATAAAGGTCATTTTCCAGCGTAAGCCTGGCTCTGCAATACGGTCATACTTACCAAATTGCAGTACCACACCACGTTCGGCTTCTTTAACCGTATAAATACCACTTAACGCCCACACAATTGCGGCGATAATGAGGATAAATGAAATACCGGCTCCGCCAAGTCCACCGCCACTATTATTGCCGGATTTTTTACCGCCAAATATGCCGCCTAACTTGTTGCTAAACTTACGGAACACCTCGTCTAAATCAGGTGGGCCTTGATCACGTCCGCCTTTATTGTTCCACGGATCTTTGTCATTGCCATTATTACCCGGTTCATTCCAGGCCATAGCTATACTCCATTGTTATCTAAATAAATTAGGAAATTGTGTTAAATCTATCAAATCTACCGCGTTTCTCATACAAAAACCGACATTTATATGCCAATTTTTAATCGCGATTGATAAAACCCTCAATTTCAGGACCAAACTCTTTAATTAATCGGTTCCATTCAACCATAGGTAAACGTACATCCAACAACCAGTTACCATGTTCATCAAAGCGCTCTTCATGGACTGCACTTAAGCTAAACAAAGACGCTCTTAACCGGCCATATTGAGGGGCAAGTAATAACGTACCACTAAGCATTTTCTTAGCAAGCAGGTCACTTATTGCTTCGCTAAGTAGCTCACACCCTTCGCCGGTTTGTGCAGATAACCATACTCTTATAGGCTGTCCTTGGTCATCCCGATCAATTCGTGGGCTTACATCATCAAGCGCATCAATTTTGTTATAAACTAATAATTGCGGTACTTCATCAGCTTCAATCTCTTTTAAAACCGACTGTACTTCCTCTATGTTTTCGCGTCTGCGCGGGTCTGCCACATCAATTACATGTAATTGTAGGTCGGCTTCACGCGTTTCTGTTAATGTTGCTTTAAAGGCTGCCACTAAGTCATGTGGTAAGTGGCGAATAAATCCCACTGTATCGGCCAAAATAACCGAACCAACATCACCTATATCAAGTTTACGTAGTGTTGGGTCAAGCGTGGCAAAAAGCTGATCTGCTGCGTATACATCTGAGTCTGTTATACGGTTAAACAGGGTTGATTTACCCGCATTGGTATACCCTACAAGCGACACGGTAGGAATTTCGTTACGCGTACGCGCACGTCTACCCTGCTCACGTTGTACAGCCACTTTGGCTAATCGGGCACGAATATTTTTAATGCGCGCGCGCAATAAACGCCTATCGGTTTCAAGCTGTGTTTCGCCTGGGCCTCGTAAACCTATTCCCCCTTTTTGTCGCTCAAGGTGAGTCCACCCTCGGATTAACCGAGTAGACATATGCCTAAGCTGAGCAAGCTCTACTTGTAGCTTACCTTCGTGGGTACGGGCTCTTTGGGCAAAAATATCAAGAATAAGTGTTGTTCTATCAAGTACACGACATTGGCAAACGCGCTCTAAATTACGTTCTTGAGACGGACTTAATTGATGATTAAAGATGACAACATCTGCATTGTGGATTTTGACAATCTCAGCTATTTCTTCTGCTTTACCGGTACCGACGAATAGTTTCGGATGTGGTGCTTGGCGGCTGCCTTGCACAACCGCCAAACTACTAACACCAGCAGAAGATACCAACAACTCTAATTCATGAAGATCTTCACGATCGCCATCTTTAGGTAAGTCGATATGAACTAAGACTGCCTGTTCGCCGGATTCATAGCGGTCAAACAAGCATTACGCTCCTAATTAAATATTTCCTGGTTCTTGCTCTTCAGTGTCATCGCTCCCTTGAACACCTTGGAAGTTGACTGCACGAGCAGGTACAACTGTTGAAATTGCGTGTTTATACACCATTTGGTTTACAGTGTTTTCAAGTAAAATAACAAATTGGTCAAATGACTGAATTTTACCTTGTAATTTTATGCCATTTACCAAAAAGATTGATACTGGAATGCGCTCACGACGTAGTGCATTCAAAAATGGGTCTTGTAACGATTGGCCTTTTGCCATGTTATTGTTCCTTCGTTCTAGGTGTTATTATAATTTAAGTAGCTGAACTTATTTAATTAAATAAATAATTCGCAACTACTACTAGCTTAGCGAACTTACTACGCGTTGCAAGTTTTCTTCATCGTCTGTTGTTAACCAAGTAACATCAGGCCAACTCCGTAACCACGTTAGCTGACGTTTTGCCAGTTGACGCGTTGCAGCAATGCCGCGAAAAACCATCTCATCATGGTCTACTTCACCCGCAAGATAATCCCACATTTGTCTATAACCTACACAACGAATAGAAGGCATATTGGGGTGTAAATCCTTACGTAGATATAGGGTCGAAACTTCTTTTTCAAACCCCTGTTCTATCATTATTTTAAACCTTTTTTCAATTCGCTGATGTAATTCACTGCGATCATCAGGCGCAATCGCAAATTGATGAAAAGTATAAGGTAACGTTGGCTGCTTTTGCTTTTGCAATTCAGTCATTGTTTTACCACTAATGCGGTAAACTTCCAAAGCTCGATTTATTCTTTGTGAATCATTTTCACTTATTTTGTCGGCCGCTTGCGGGTCTACTTTAGCCAGCTCTTGATGTAAATGTGGCCAGCCAAATTTTTTTGCTTGCGCTTCAAGCTCTGCTCTAACGACTGGGCAGGCTTCTGGCAGTGGCGATAATCCATCAATTAAAGATTTAAAGTACATCATGGTGCCGCCCACTAATATTGGTACTTTACCTTGTTGATGGAATTCATCAATTTTTTTTATCGCATCACGTCTAAAATCGGCGACCGAATAGGTTTCGCTCGGATCGAGTAAATCAATTAAATGATGCGGAGCACGAGCAAGCTCTTCTGCATCGGGCTTTGCCGTACCTATGTCCATACCTTTATACACTAACGCTGAATCAACGCTGATTATTTCTGTATTTAAGTGCTCACACAGTGAAATTGCCAACGCCGTTTTACCAGCTGCGGTTGGGCCCATTAAAAATATGACCGGTAAATTGCTCAACACGGGTACCTTAATTTAATTGCGTTAAATAGTGTTCTAGGTCTATTTTAACTGCTTTTTCTTTTAAACGTTCAATTGTTTGCGGATTATTTTGTAAGCTAATTTGTAATTCAATAAATGCATTACTTTCATAAAAGCGTTCTGGTACACAACTAAGCTGCCATGTAAGCCACGCTTGTAACTCGTTGAGCTGTGTTTTACATGCGCCAAGCAAGTTTTCAACCGCGGCTGATACTTCAAGTAAATATAAACACGTGGGTAGCTTTTTAACCATCACAAACTGTTTTTCAATAACTAGCTCAAAGCCTAATAAAGTAAACCACGATTGCTGCTGAGCTATTAGTTCGCAGTCAGCTTTTTCAAGGTTAACCCTTACGGGTAGTAACAAGGCTTTACCCTCTAAATTACCCAGCTCTTTTATTTGTGCATGCCAGTAATCAACAAGTGCATGCTTATAGTGTGAGCAAAATAACTGCTGCTGCTGAGTAAATACACACACACCTTTATTTACATTTAATACCTGCACACTTTTTAATGCGTGTGCAGCGCTTTCATCAGTATCGGGCTGCGCTAATACACTATGCTCAAAATGAGCGGCTTGTTGCTCACTCACCCCTTGATAAAATGCATTTACATCGTGATGATTTGCACTATGTTTTTTAGGCTGTGAAGCATACCCCGCAGCGCCATTCCCTGACCCTGCGCGATTAGAGGGGGCACGACTAGTAAAACCACTGTTTTGTGAATCTATTGGCTGCAACTGTGACTTAGGGTAATCATACCCCTGCTGAACTGGCTGGTTATTAGCCGCATGACTTGGCTGCTCAATAAACGCTGAGGATTGGTAATCGTCTGTGGGCGCTTGATTAGTTGCAAATTCGCCTTGTAGAGGCACAACTACTTGCTTAATCGCCTGTAATATAAAGTCGTGCACTAACCGGCCTTGATGAAAACGCACCTCATGCTTTGCAGGGTGAACATTTACATCCACTTGCCTTGGGTCAATATCAATATAAATAACAAAACCTGGGAGTTCTTGCGCTCCACTTACCTCTTCAAACGCCTGACGAATAGCATGTAAAATTAACTTATCGCGCATCATGCGATTATTTACATATGTATATTGCGTGGTATTAGCTGATCCCACTGGCAATACCCAACCATGCAGCTGTAAACCACTTTCGCCAGATTGAATATGCAATCCTTGCTCAGCAAAGGCTTTACCTGCAACTTGCGCAACCCGAGTAATCGCTTGATTAGGGTCGGTTTTAGCACGGTACTGCCTAACTACCTTTTGGTTATGCGTCAGCGTAATCGCCACATCAAAACGACTCAGTGCAATACGCTTTATAAGCTCATCAATGTGGCTAAATTCGGTTTTTTCGGTGCGTAAAAACTTGCGCCTTGCTGGGGTGTTAAAAAATAAATCTTTAACTTCTATCGTTGTGCCATCTGGGTGGGCTACCGGCTTTACTTGCACGTCCATATCGCGGCCCTGTGCAAACGCTTGCCACGCGGCATCTTGTGCTTTGGGCTTTGAGCTAAGCGTTAAACGCGATACCGAACTAATAGATGCAAGCGCTTCCCCTCTAAAGCCTAAAGAGCAAATGTTTTCTAAATCATCGAGTGATTTAAGTTTACTTGTTGCATGGCGTGAAAGCGCTAAAGTGAGCTCATTTTTGCCAATACCTGAGCCATTATCACGAATACGAATAAGCTTGTGACCGCCACGCTCTATGTCTATTTGCACACGCGTTGCGCCCGCATCTAAGCTATTTTCTACTAATTCTTTAACCACTGAAGCCGGGCGTTCAACCACTTCACCTGCCGCTATTTGGTTAGCTAATCGTGCAGGTAATATTTCAATACTCATGAGGCCCCTAATACGTGTACAGGTTTAATAAACATCAACTCTGCGGTATGTCCAGCTCTTGACCTATAAACAAGGTGTTTGAGCGTAGTTGATTAACTTGCTTTAATTTGGCTACCGATACGCCATACCGACTCGCTAATAGGCTTAGCGATTCACCTGGGCGAACTTTATGTTTAGTTGGGTACTGCGATTTAAGCTTTGCAAATAACGAATCATCAGGTGGGTTTTTTAAGTAATAATTTTTTATAGACGTAAACATCGCTTTAGCTAAGCGTTCCTGATGATTAGCGCTTTTTAACATGCGCTCTTCACGGGGGTTTGAAATAAAACCTGTCTCAACCAAAATGGAAGGGATATCTGGCGACTTTAATACGGCAAGACTTGCATGTTGTGGATCTTTTTTATGTAATTTAGCGACCTTTTTTAGCTCTTTTACTACTTCTTCGGCCACACTAAGCCCTGTTTTCATTGAGTGGTCCATCGACATATCAAGTAGCGCTTGCGCGAGGTATTTTTCGTTAGCAGCATCTTTAATTACATCGGCTGCACCACCTAAAAGCTCTGAGTGTTTTTCTTTATCTTCTATCCATTTACCAATCTCAGAATTAGCGCGGCCAAGCGATAACACCCACACCGAAGCACCATTTGGCCCAGGGCTGGTAAATGCATCAGCATGAATTGACACTAAAAAGTCGGCTTTTTTCTGGCGTGCTCGGTTGGTACGGGTATTAAGCTTAACAAAGTAGTCGCCACTTCTTACCATGCGCGAAATCATGCCACGTTCGCCGTCAATCATACGCTCTAAACGTTTAGCTATTTGCAGGGTAATAGTTTTTTCATACGTACCAGAGGGGCCAATAGAACCAGGGTCTTCTCCACCATGGCCCGCATCAATTGCAATAACAATGTCTCGCTCTTGGCTTAACTGGCGCTTTTTAGCTGCTTTTTGGGCAGGTGTAGTGCTTACTGCAGGTTCACTTTTGTTATATAAATCCACAACCAGTCTGTTTTTGTACGGGCCAGTAGGTGCCAGCGCAAAAATAACCGGCTTAATAGGCGCTGTTAGCTCAAATACAAAACGTACACTTTGTTTATTTTTAGGCTTTGAATAGCGTAGCTTGCTTACAATTTTGTGCTTAGAAGGAATACTCGGTAATACTTTTAACCCTTTGGTGTTTTCAAGGTCGACCACTAAGCGATTCGGGTTTTTAAGCATAAAATAGCTGAAATCGGGCTTATCATCTAAATCAAATACCACCCGCGTGCTATCTGGCGAGGGCCATACGCGTACACTATTTATGGTATTTTTTGCCCACAACGGTAAGCTCACAGCGAAAACTATGAAACAAATAAAAAGTTTAACTACACCTCGATTCATTATAACTACCATTGCCTTAACTATTTATTATTATGAGAGCGGGCGCCTTGACCCGCTATTAGCTTATTAACCTAAACGTTGGATAGTAAATCTACCTTAAGCTCCTATTTTGTACGCCAACTAAAAAGGTAACTTTGATGCTTTTATATTTCAATGTGTTAGTAAGTATATTAACTCGGGTTTAGGTTAGTTAGTTTTTCGACAATTGCTATTCCGCGCTCGCTGGCACTATTCATAACAATTTTGCGCTCATCGCCAACGTAACTTAAGGTAATGTCTAAATCGGGAACTGGTATAAATTCTCCCCCTTTTTCTGGCCACTCAACAATACAAATAGCCTGCTCAGAAAAGTAATCTCTTATACCCATGTACTCAAGCTCTTCAGGATCGCCTAACCGGTATAGGTCAAAATGATATACATTAGCACGTGTCAGTTCGTATGGCTCTACCAGCGTATAGGTTGGGCTTTTTACCTTACCAGTGTGGCCAAAGCCTTGCACTACACCACGCGTAAATGTTGTTTTACCTGCACCTAAATCACCGTGTAAATAAATTACTGCACCTTGCTCTATAATAGCAGCCACTTTGTTACCCATTGCTACTGTGGCTATTTCATCATTTAGGTGAGCTTCAAAACTACGCGTCATTGTTACCTCAAAAATTTACTAAAAGCGCATCTTTGCTAATCATACCAGAATATTTCTTGAAGGCGATAAATTGGCGTTTTAGGCATAAAAAAACCGGCCTAAGCCGGTTTTAATTAACTGGGGCTTTATAGCCCTAGTTTTTTCTCAAGGTAGTGGATATTTGTACCACCACTTTGGAAGTTTTCGTCTGCAAGAATTTTCTTATGTAATGGCGTGTTTGTTTTGATGCCATCAATAACTAATTCGTTCAGCGCATTACGAGCACGGGCAATAGCCACATCACGGTTTTCACCGTAAGTAATAAGCTTACCAATCATCGAATCGTAATGTGGAGGTACTGTATAGTCAGCATAAATATGGCTATCCCAACGAATACCTAAACCACCTGCAGGGTGGAAACGTGTAATTTTACCCGGCGACGGGATAAACGTTTCTGGGTCTTCTGCGTTAATACGACATTCAATTGCATGGCCGCGGATAACCACGTCATCTTGCGTGAAAGATAGCGGTTGCCCAGCAGCAATTTTTAGCTGCTCTTTAATTAAATCAACACCGCTTACCATTTCAGTCACTGGGTGCTCAACTTGAATACGGGTGTTCATTTCGATGAAGTAAAATTCGCCGTTTTCGTATAAGAACTCAAACGTACCCGCACCACGGTAACCAATTTCGATACATGCACGTGTACAGCGCTCACCAATAAATTTACGCACTTCTGCCGTTATACCTGGAGCAGGCGCTTCTTCAACTACTTTTTGGTGACGACGTTGCATAGAACAGTCACGCTCACCTAAATGAACAGCATTACCTTGTCCATCAGCAAGTACCTGAATTTCAATATGGCGAGGGTTTTCAAGGAATTTTTCCATGTAAACCATGCTATTACCAAAAAACTGTTTCGCTTCTTGTTGAGTAAGTGCGATTGAATCAATTAATTCAGCTTCGCTACGTACTACACGCATACCACGGCCACCACCGCCACCAGCGGCTTTAATAATTACCGGGTAACCAATGCGCTTTGCAATTTGCATGTTGCGTTCTTTGTCATCCGATACTGGACCGTCAGAACCTGGTACACATGGTACACCGGCTTTACGCATTGCATTGATTGCCGATACTTTATCGCCCATAAGACGAATAGTGTCGCCTTTTGGACCAATAAATACAAAGCCACTTTGCTCAACTTGGTCAGCAAAATCTGCATTTTCTGAAAGAAAACCATATCCTGGGTGAATCGCTACAGCGTCTGTTACTTCAGCAGCCGCAATAATGCGCGGAATATCTAAGTAACTTTCAGTGGCTGGAGGTCTACCGATACAAATGGTTTCATCTGCAAGTAATACGTGCTTAAGATCGCGATCCGCCGTTGAATGCACAGCAACCGTTTTGATCCCAAGCTCTTTGCAGGCGCGCAATACGCGAAGTGCTATTTCACCTCGGTTTGCAATGACTACTTTATCTAACATAAGAGTTGGCCTTTAGGTTACTAAATTATTCAATGATGAATAGAGGTTGATCAAATTCTACTGGTTCGCCATTTTCAACTAAAATAGCTGTAACTGTACCCGCTTTATCTGACTCAATTTGGTTCATCATTTTCATTGCTTCAACGATACATAATGTATCACCTACTTTAACTTGAGAACCTACTTCTACGTATGCTGGCGCTTCTGGAGAAGCCGCTGAGTAAAATGAACCAACCATAGGTGATTTAACTTGATGGCCTGCAGGCGCTGCTGGTGTAGCATCGGCTTCAACGGCTGGTGCAGCTTGTGCTGGTGCCGCAGGCGCTGGAGCAGCAAATTGCTGTGGTGCGTACTGAGCGTAAGCAGGACCTGCGCTCATGTTGTTACGGTTAATACGTACTGATTCTTCACCTTCAGTGATTTCTAGCTCAGCAATACCTGATTCTTCTACTAATTCGATTAGCTTTTTGATCTTGCGAATATCCATGAACGACCCGCCTATAAGTTTGTTAGTTTAAATTAATTCGAGTTTTGCAACCGGCTCACGGCAGCGTTCAATGCTGCGTGGTAACCCATTGCACCTAATCCACATACCACACCTTGCGCCACATCAGAAAAATACGAATGATGACGAAATGCTTCACGTGCATGCACATTACTTAAGTGCACCTCAAAAAAAGGAATATCAACGCTTAACAATGCATCACGTAAAGCGACGCTAGTATGCGTAAATGCAGCAGGATTAATAATTATGTAATCAACTGCCTGCCAAGCATCGTGTATTCTTTCTATAAGGGCTTGCTCACTATTACTTTGAAAATGCGTAAGCTGAACATCTAGACCCTCTGCGGCAGTCGTTAGTTCGCTCATAATTTCACCAATAGTGTGCAAACCGTACTTTTCTGGCTCACGCTTTCCTAGCATGTTTAAATTTGGACCATTTATAACTAAAAGTTTAAATTTTGCAGCCATAATACGCGATATATCCTCTAAGTAATGAGTTAAGCCGTTGCGAGCTAATTTTGTACACTAAAGTAAGTATAAAAAACAAAAATTGCAACAAATTCTCACGTTAGCCAACTATTATAGTCAGTTCGATGTAAATAGCAGCAAAATACTGGTCTAATCTCTGGAGGTGTAATAAATATGACGTAATTGGAGGCAAGCCACTTGGTAAGCCCAAGCGGCTAAATTGCACTATTATTGTGCGCTGGCGCGCACTGCAGCTAGGTGGGTGGCAAAATCATCAGCGTTTAAAAATCCTGTAACGCGCTCTGAACTTAGCTCTTGCCCTTGTGTGTTAAAAAACAAAATACTGGGTAAACCAAACACAGTGAACTCTTCCATCAGCTCAATGGTGGTGCCATCACTTTGTGTTAAATCGATTTGAATTAACTGATAGTGACTAAACTCGCTCTGTACTTTGGCATCTGGAAATGTGTAATGTTCAAACTCTTTACATGCCACACACCAATCGGCGTATAAATCAACCATCACCAGTTTGCCTTGCTGATTAGCTTCAGCAACAGCGTTTTTTAGCTCGGTTAAATTAGCCACTTGTTTAAACTCATTACTTTGCTGACTAACCTGCTCAACCTGTTGCTGCGGCCAAATAACGTTTTTAGCTAATGTAAAACCAGTAACTACTAAAAATGTAGCACTAAACCAAAGCGCTGTTTTAAGCTTGCTTTGTGGCTGAGCACTCTGCCAATAGTGTAAATAAACAGCCGTTGCCAGTGCTAAAATACCCGCCATAAGTAAAATAATGTCGGCGCTAATTATGCGCTCCAATAAAATAAGTGGCACAACAAGCATAATAAAACCAAATAACGTTTTAACTTGCTCCATCCAACCGCCTGCTTTAGGAAGCAATTTGCCACCAGAAGTACCGAGTAATAAAAGCGGTAGGCCCATTCCTAAACTTAATACATACAGGGTTAAACCACCGACAAGGTAGTCACCACTTTGCGCTACAAATAATAGCGCAGCAGATAACGGAGCTGTGGTACAAGGTGATGCAATTAACCCTGACAACACCCCCATTAAAAGCACACCTAGGTAATTGCCGCCTTTTTGGTTATTACTGACTTGCGTTAGCTTGCTCATCATGGCGCTGGGTAACTTAATTTCGTACCAGCCAAACATCGACATTGCGAGCAATACAAACAGTAAACTAAAACTAATAAGTACATAAGGGTGTTGTAAATACCCCTGCACTTGCCCGCCTAAGGCCGCCACTACTAATCCTAATGCAGCATAAGTAAGCGCCATACCTTGTATATATACAAACGACAACGCAAACGCTTTTTTAGTAGATAGATTTTGCTGCCCTGCAATTAAACTCGATAAAATAGGAAACATAGGGAACACACAGGGTGTAAACGCAAGCCCCACCCCAACAGCAAAAAATATGAGTAAATTGGTTACTAAACTTTGACTTGCTAATCGCTCTGTAAAACTTAAATCTTGAGTGGTTGTATTGCTTTGGCTACGTGTTGAGTCTACAGAAGGAGTTAATGCGTTTAATGTATCAGCGACATCAGCAGATGAGTTATTACCTTGCGCTTGCTCTGAGGCAATAACGCTTAAAGGAATACTAATAACCTCAGGCGGATAACACAGCCCTGCTTTGGCACAGCCCTGATAGCGCACCTTTACAACAGCACCCTCTGTAACATTACTGAGCTTACTTATAACACTCACACTATTGAAAAAAACTTCGGTTTTGCCAAAAAACTCGTCTTCAATTATTTCGCCAGAACCGGCATCGCCGACCTTTATGTTGGCGCCTTTGGCGATAATTTCTATTTTCTTTTTATAAAGGTAATAGTCAGGGGCTATATCCCATCCCACAAATAAAGTGCTACCTTGCTGATCAAAATCAAATACAAACGCTTGGTCTACGGGTAAAAAGGTTTGCTGTGGCGGGGCAAGTAAATCACCTAGCACATTATTGGTGTTTGCCTTTGCCGGAAGCGCCAGCAAGCTAACCAATAATAAAAAGAAAAACCGCATTAATTTAATACCTCATCCATCCAATGAAAATAAGCCAAATTACCAGTGGCCACATCAACCACTTGAATTTCGGGTACTTCGTAACTGTGTAAACTTTTGATGGTTTCAAAAACATCATTCATTTTTTCTGATTTTGTTTTAATCAGTAGCTTTGCTTCTATCTCTTGGGCAACATCGCCTTCCCACATATAAACTGAGGTCATATTTGGTAAAATATTTACACACGCCGCTAATTTTTGCGCTACAAGTGCTTTTGCTAAAGTGCGTGCTTCAGCCTCATCTTTGCACGTGGTAAATATCAATTTAAATTGCGTAGTCATAATTAACCTTTACTAATTTATAGGGAACTAATGCAATAGTATCTGATAGCTAGTGTAATGTGTAGGCGATGAATAATTGTAGATATTAAGCAATTATTAATCACTTTAAGCTCAACCTTGAAAATAGACCCTTTCACCCTCACTTATATTTCATCCACTCTTTTGAGTGCCATTATTTAGAGAGCCCTATGTTTAGATTTTTATTTGTGTTGTTTATTATCATTCCTATCATCGAAATTGCGCTACTAATACAGGTTAGCGATGTAATTGGTGGATTTGCGACTATAGCCCTAGTGATTGTTACGGCTATTTTGGGCGCCAGAATGGTTAAACAACAAGGTATGGGTGCATTACAAAATGCACAAAGCCAAATGGCCCAAGGGCAAATGCCAGCTAAAGAATTATTTACCGGTATTTGCGTGATCATTGCGGGTGTTTTATTGCTAACCCCAGGCATTATGACCGATGTATTCGGCCTACTATTATTAACCCCCTCAATACGCAACAAACTTGCTGCAGGCCTTGCAAGTCAAGCAACGGTACGCATGAGTACAGGTGCACAGCAAGGCTCTTCAGCCTTTACACAACACGCACACTCGCAGCAAGAACAACAGCATGTAAATAAACCAACTACCATTGATGGCGAGTATGAGAGAAAAGATTAAAAATTTATCGATTTTTCTCTTGGAATTTTACACTCTACCCCCATTAATGAATGCAAATTAGAAAAGCTTTTTTCTGTACTGTTCAGAAACTGTTAGGAGAACTAAAAAAATGAACATTCGTCCTTTACAAGATCGCGTAATCGTTAAGCGTCTAGAAGAAGAAACCAAGTCTGCTGGCGGTATTGTATTAACTGGCTCTGCAGCTGAAAAATCAACTCGCGGAGAAGTTATTGCTGTTGGCAATGGTCGCGTTCTAGATAACGGTGACGTTAGAGCTTTAGAAGTAAAAGCCGGTGACACTGTGTTATTTGGCTCATATGTTGAAAAAACTGAAAAGATCGAAGGTCAAGAGTACCTGATCATGCGTGAAGACAACATTTTAGGCATTGTAGGCTAACCCTACTTTTCGTTTAACAAACATTTAAGAATTTAGAGGAAATTAAAGATGGCAGCAAAAGAAGTACTTTTTGCAGGTGACGCACGCGGTAAAATGCTAACAGGCGTAAATATCCTAGCAAACGCAGTTAAAGTGACCTTAGGTCCTAAAGGCCGTAACGTAGTACTAGATAAATCATTTGGCTCTCCAGTGATCACCAAAGATGGTGTATCTGTAGCAAAAGAAATCGAACTTGAAGACAAGTTTGAAAACATGGGTGCACAAATGGTGAAAGAAGTTGCATCTAAAGCAAATGATGCAGCGGGTGACGGTACTACTACCGCAACTGTACTTGCGCAATCTATTGTAAACGAAGGTCTTAAAGCGGTTGCTGCGGGTATGAACCCAATGGATCTTAAGCGCGGTATTGATAAAGCAATTATCGCTGCTGTAGAAGAGCTTAAAGCGCTATCTGTACCATGTGCTGATACTAAAGCTATTGCACAAGTAGGTACTATTTCAGCTAACTCTGATAAAGAAATTGGCGACATCATTGCACAAGCAATGGAAAAAGTAGGCCGTAACACAGGTGTTATTACTGTAGAAGAAGGTCAATCACTAGAGAACGAACTAGATGTTGTAGAAGGCATGCAGTTTGACCGTGGTTACCTATCTCCGTACTTTATCAATAACGCTGAAAAAGGCGCTGTTGAGCTAGACAACCCGTTCATTCTACTTGTAGATAAAAAAGTATCTAACATTCGTGAGCTACTACCTACATTAGAAGCCGTTGCTAAAGCAAGCAAGCCACTATTAATCATTGCTGAAGACCTAGAAGGCGAAGCACTTGCAACGCTTGTAGTTAACAACATGCGCGGTATTGTTAAAGTATCAGCAGTTAAAGCCCCTGGTTTTGGCGATCGTCGTAAAGCAATGCTACAAGATATCGCCGTATTAACTGGCGGTACTGTTATTTCTGAAGAAATTGGTTTAGAGCTTGAAAAAGCAACTATCGAAGACCTAGGTACTGCTAAGCGTGTAGTAATCACTAAAGATGATACAACTATCATTGATGGTGCGGGTGAAGAAGATGGCATTAACGGCCGTGTTGCTCAAATTAAAGCACAGATTGAAGAAGCAACGTCTGACTACGATAAAGAAAAACTACAAGAGCGTATGGCTAAACTTGCCGGCGGTGTTGCAGTAATTAAGGTAGGCGCAGCGACTGAAATTGAAATGAAAGAGAAAAAAGACCGTGTTGAAGATGCATTACATGCAACTCGTGCAGCGGTTGAAGAAGGCGTGGTACCTGGTGGTGGTGTTGCTCTAGTACGTGCTGCTAGCAAGCTAGTTGAGCTACTTGGCGACAACGAAGACCAAAACCACGGTATTAAAGTTGCACTTCGTGCGATGGAAGCACCACTTCGTCAAATCGTAACAAATGCAGGCGACGAAGCGTCAGTAGTAATAAACGCTGTTAAAGGTGGCGAAGGTAACTACGGTTACAACGCAGCCTCTGGCGAATACAACGACATGCTTGAAATGGGTATCCTAGATCCAACTAAAGTAACGCGCTCTGCACTACAATTTGCAGGTTCGATTGCGGGTCTAATGATCACTACCGAAGCAATGGTTGCTGAAATCCCTAAAGAAGAAGCTGCTGGTGCCCCTGATATGGGTGGCATGGGCGGAATGGGCGGTATGGGCGGCATGATGTGATCTTCCTCCTATCGAATTCATAAGAGTTCATTAAGTTTTATAAGGCCCGCAAAGCACTGCTTTGCGGGTTTTTTTATAACTTTGATAAGTTCATTAGGTTTCATTGGCGCTTTTTAAATTTCAAAGGTTTAAGGGGTAAATGTGGGGTAACTCACATACATAGGAGTAAAAATAGATCCATTTTTAAATAAAATACCCCAAATAAATTTAAAAAGAGTATCAAAAATGAAACTGAATAACGAAAAGATTAAAGCACTGAAGCCCAAAGAAAATGGTAAAAATTTTAAAAAATATGATGGTAACAACTTGTTTTTATTAGTAACTAGTCATGGTTCTAAGCTTTGGCGCTTTAAGTATAAGTTTGGTGGTAAATATAAAGAAATGGCCTTAGGAAAATACCCCACAGTACCCCTAAAACTAGCTCGCACTAAAGCAGATAAGGCCCGTCAGCTTCTCAGTGATTCTATTGATCCGATGGCTCAACGCAAGCTTCTTAAACTTCAAAGTACATGCAAAGGTTTAAATTTCGGTGAGATTGCGTTGCAATGGTTCGAACTTAATAAAAAAGAATGGAGCAATGCCTACCAAGAAAAATTATTGCGTTGGCTTAAAAGCGATCTTAAGGGGATTTGTGAACTACAGATTGACCATATTACTAAGAATCACATTATTAATATCGTAGACTCTCTAGTTGAAGCTAATACCGTGAAAAAAGTTCCCCCATTATTGTCCATGCTAAATCGTATTTTTCGTTATGCGATTACAAAAGATCTCACTAACAATAGCCCATTAACTAATTTCGACTACATAGCATTGACTGGAAAAATTTCAGATCCAAAAAATCATGCAGCTATTACTAACTCGAAAGAACTGGGACAGCTCATTTTAACTATTGAGAATAACAACTCAGGCTCTTACTGCTCTCAGGAAGCATTGAAACTACTACCTCATCTATTTTTACGCCCTAGCGAACTTCGTTGCTTAAGATGGGAACATGTAGATTTTGAAAATAAATATATTAAAATACCCGGCGAATTAATGAAAGCAGGTAAAACTCATATCGTTCCTCTTTCAGTTCAAACTCTATCTAAATTTCGAGATATTTATAAATACACTAATTACTCAAAGTACGTTTTTCCCTCAGAGATGAGTTCTTCTAAACCATTTAGCAAAAACGTACTGAATAATCGTCTACGTGCATTGGGCTACTCGGCTAATGATATCGTTTCACACGGCTTTCGAGGAACAGCTTCAACATTACTAAACGAACAAGAAGAAAACTATCAGCATATTGAAATGCAACTTGCCCATAAAGTGGGCAACTCCACAGCTCTTGCATATAACCACGCTGAATATCTTACTCAAAGACGTGCGATGATGCAGCGATGGTCTAATTATTTAAATAAACTGTGTAGTGATGCTGAGCTTTGCAATGCCACAGAACAATCTGGTTAGGTAGAAGCTGAAGTCCAATCTCGCATTTTAGAAAGAACATAATCTTGTGCCTTCCGTGAGTCGCGCTGTTAACTGTCATGATAATGCGGTTGCAGAAAGCTTTTTTGCGACAATTAAAAAGCGCCATTCACACACATGCAGTGTTTACCTGATAAGTTTGAAGATGCGTACTATTCTGAGTTAAAAACTGTCTAGTGAAAGCTGGGAGCCCACCGAGTTCTTTCCGTTATAGCGCGGTAGACCGTGGTATTACCGGTACATTAAGTTAAAAGGTGATCTAAAAGTCATATTTAGAGCCCAGTTATTACTGTTATAGCACGGTAGGTCGTGGCCTAACCGGTAAATTAAGTTAAAAGGTGATCTAAAAGTCATATTTAGAGCCCAGTTATTACTGTTATAGCGCGGTAGGTCGTGGCCTAACCGGTAAATTAAGTTAAAAGGTGATCAGTTTCCCACACGCCACATGCTGTGGTGCTCTACGAAAGGTGATCTAAAAGTCATATTTGGAACCCAGTTCTTACCGTTATAGCGCTGTATACCTTGGCATAACCGGTAAATTAAGTTAAAAGGTGATCAGTTTCCCACACGCTGCATTGTGCTGCTCGACAAAAAGGTGAACTAAAAGTCATATTTGGAACCCAGTTCTTAACGTTATAGTGCGGTATGCAGTGGGATAACCGGTAAATTAAATTAAAAGGTGATCAGTTTCCCACACGCCACATACTGTGCTGCTCGACAAAAAGGTGATCTAAAAGTCATATTTATAGCCTGATTCTTATCGTTATAGTGCGGTAGACCGTGGTATTACCGGTAAATTAAGTTAAAAGGTGATCAATTTCCCACATGCTGGACGCTGGGCTGCTCTACAAAAAGTGATCTAAAAGTCATATTTGGCACCCAGTTCTTACCGTTATAGCGCGGTAGGCCTTGGGATAACCGATAAACTAAGTTAAAAGGTGATCAGTTTCCCACACGCCACATGCTGTGGTGCTCTACGAAAGGTGATCTAAAAGTCATATTTGGAACCCAGTTCTTACCGTTATAGAGCGGTATGTAGTGGGATAACCGGTAAATTAAGTTAAAAGGTGATCAGTTTCCCACACGGCACATACTGTGCTGCTCGACAAAAAAGGTGATCTAAAAGTCATATTCGGAACCCAGTTCTTACCGTTATAGAGCGGTATGTAGTGGGATAACCGGTAAATTAAGTTAAAAGGTGATCAGTTTCCCACATGCTGTACTCTACTGTTCGACAAAAAGGTGATCTAAAAGTCATATTTGGAACCCAGTTCTTACCGTTATAGCGCGGTAGGGCGTGGCTTAACCGGTAAATTAAATTAAAAGGTGATCAGTTTCCCACATCCTGTACTGTGATGCTCTACAAAAAGGTGATCTAAAAGTCATATTTGGAGCCCAGTTGTTCGGCAGGCTTGGCAATTGTCCTTAATTTATCAAAGTATTTTATTGAAAGCCCAAAGAACCAAAGCGACTTTCGTTTATGCTCGAGCGAAAAATATACGGGCCATTCAGTTACTACTTGGTCATACAAAAATTGATAACACCATCAGATATTTGGGAATAGAGATTGAAGATACCATTAAGATATTGAAAGAAACCGATTGTTGATTTAACTCAGGCAGTGTTCTTGTGCTGCCTTTGCCCTATTACGAGTTGTAACCTTTCAATTACCCACACATCACTTTGCAGATTGTAAATACTTAGCTATAGAAAAGCACACATAGAAGTCCACTTGCTTCACACTGACTTTTAACAACGTTGTTCTCGCTTTTCTGTAAACTAGATATTTTCTTTGCTCGATCACACTCCCAGTTATTTACTGGATACATTTTGTCCCACGCTTTCATTAGCTTTCTTTGTGATGCACTCATATTATATCGTTTATAAGCACTTTCCATATAAAGGTAAGTACGTGCAATCGCCCCTCTTGCTAATTCAGGCGGCTCTGCTTTTCTATTATCTATCTTCATCGCACAGCTACCGAAATCACTTTGTGCTGAAGGCAGGATAGTGAAATTATAATTACTTCTCAGTGCATTAACGGCACCTATAGCAGGATAAAGGTTGAACATGTCTGCCTGCATAAAGCGATACTCAGTGCTCACTTTCTCCGCACATCTTCGACCTTTAAACGACTTCCCTCTGCTACTAACACATTGACTATGCCCATCTCTCCATTCACTGAAAGTACGACCAAAGTTCTCTGCTGGCACAACATGTTCCTACTCAATTTTTTGAGCACGCTTAAGATACTTAGTTGTAGTAAAACCTTTTGGGGTAGTTACTTTTTTATGGGAATTAAATTCGGCACCACAGTAAAGCGTGCTTCGGTGATTGTTATGAACTTGCTTTTCTAACACCTTCTTCGCTTTACTAAACGATTCTATTTCTTGATTTTCAGCGAATACCTCAAAAGTGCCTAGTATTGTTATAAAGAATGCTATTAAAAATTTCATAAGGTTATCTTAAATTTAGAATTCATAAGGTGCCACAGATACTTTTATAAGTTTATGTGGGGTTTCTCACATACTTTGAGATATAAATAGATCCATCTTTTATTAAGATACACCTAATCCAACTAAAAGGTGTTTAGAAAATGAAATTAAATAATCAAGAAATTAAAAACTTAAAATGCAATTCTGGGCAGAAACATACTAAAAAAGATCTCGGTAAAAACTTATATGTATTGGTAAAAAATACAGGCTTAAAGCAATTTCGTTTCCGCTATATTTTTGATGATAGGCATAAAGAGATAGTCTTGGGGAATTACCCTCAAACAACTCTCGAACAGGCGCGCACTAAAGCGAACGAAGCCCGCTTGCTTCTTAGCAATTCAACAGTCCCTATGAGTTAGGTAAGTTAACAAAGGTTAAGGGCCTTGTTAGAGTTTAACCAAATAAAAATTATAGCCAACAAGCAAAATTACTGTGTTGTTGGCTAAACTACTTACCTTAGAGAATTATAGGGTATAAATATAATCAATAAATTTTAGCTATAAAATAGATGCTATTGTGCCTCGTGATTTTCATGGCATAGCTCAACTTTATTAAGCTAACAAGAAAACTATCATCATAACGAATGCAATTAGCTCATCGCACTATTTAAATATTTAGCTCACCATAGCAGCATTTCGTTTCTCAAAAAACGATAGATTATGTGCATCAATTTAAATGCAAGTATTGTAACAACAGTTTGAAGATGCGTACTGTTTTGAGTTAAAAACTGTCTAGTGAAAGCTGATGAGTACAGATATCGATCACACAAAAACCAAAGCTATGTCACCAAAAACAAATGGTATCTGCGAACGTTTCCATAAAGTGATACTCATGAATTTTATCAAATTACATTCCGTAAAGCTCGTTAGGGGAATAACAAAAGGATCTGGGCGAATCGATGATTTATTATAATAATGACCGAACTCATCAAGGAAAAATGTGCTGTGGCAGAACGCCATTGGAAACATTATTAGATGGGAAATCGATTTGGGCTGAGAAGAATTTAGCTCAAATCTAAAATGACAGTCACCGATTGAAAAACGGGTAACTATCAGATCAAGTCTGAGCTAGTACATCTGAATGTAGTTGTTGCAATTCACCTAAATGATATCTATTAAAGTACGCACATTCTTTAGACCCTCATCTACGTCATCAAGGATGTATTCAAGTGCCGATAATCCATCAAAGTGCTCATTAGGTTTATTTATCCAACTATCAGCTTGTAAGCGGTCATTAAATATTAAGCCTAGCCCTCTATAAATGCCGATGACGTAAGAGATTCTTATTAGTACGTCTTCACTGAGGCTTCCAGCACATCCTTGTTGCCACTGCTCATATATATGAGCACCTTTGGCACCTAGCAATGTTTTTTGCTTGTAAGGCTCTATCTGCCAAGCTTTCATTATATTAAAAAAAGTTTTTAATGCCACTTGGGCCGTTCTTTGTAGGTCTTCTTGACGAACTTTATCCATATATATTATTACACCTTAAAAACTTGTCTCTTAATAATAAAAATTTATAACGATGTTAAGCTGTATTGTTCCAATACTCTAAAGCCATTACTTCTGAGCGTTCAGAACTCATATATTCAGCAAGCCTTTTTACTTTAATAGGGTTTTGGTTTTGGACTTTTTCGTTTACTGCATCTAAAGCATTCTGCACATCTAAACTATTACCATCTACAAACCAATGACAACGATCTTTGTGTCTTGAGCCTGCAACATAAGAGGCTGCCCTATCCATTGCTTTGTTATAAAATACAAAAGTGTCGCCATCGATCGTTCTTCCCTGACTACTATATACCGTAAAAGCATATGCATGTACTAACTGAAGTGCGCCTTGCTCGTTAGAATATTCTGATTTTAAAAATGTAACTTCTTCACCAGAGTCTTTTTTTATAGTAAAAAGAATATCCGAATTGATAGCTTTAACCTCCTTAATAATGCCAAGTTGGCCATTTATCAGATTTCGTTCAGGCGTATTTTTAGTAAACCTGACACGATCGTGGCTTGAAAATTTTTGCAAAAAATACCTCTCAGAAACAACACAATTAGCCTTTATATCCTCTTCACCTAGCAAACCTCTTTGCTGTAATTCACTTCTAATAAATTCATTTAAGGGTTGAATATCTTTCCAGCTATAAGCTATAACTAACCAATCTTTTTTTGGATTCGTATCTACATAGATTGACCAACGTTTTATCAATCTCTCCAAAGCAAGCTCCCTAGTCTCGGCTATATGCAATAGTCCTTTTGCAATCATTATTTTAAGTGCTTTTATTGAGTCGCCAGATCTCAATACTGTTACAAGACTTTTAGCCCAATTCTCACGCTGTCTATATATAGTTTGTAACTCTGTAAAGCCATATCTTTTGGACAAGTATAATAAACACCCTCCATGGTTAATAGCACGTAACTGCTCAACTTCGCCTACTAAAACCAATTTAGAACCAGATCTCTTTATTTCCTTTAATAGCGCTAATAAATCTAATGAAGGAACTAACCCAGCTTCATCAATTAATATTACCGTATTAGTAAATTTATTATTTTTATGTTTAATTTCAATTAATAACTTTTCGAAGGTACAGCTATTTATACCTGTTTCGGCTTCCAACTGAGTCGCTGCTGCTTTAGATACTGTAGCGCCCACTAATTTATATCCTGATAGTTCGTAAGCTATACGCAATGCCTTCATAGATGTAGATTTACCAGCTCCAGCCCTACCTTGTAAAATTTCTAATCCTGTGCTGGTAAGCTTCTGTATTGAGCAACTTTGCTCTGATGATAATTTGAACCCCTGCTCTAATTCTTGTTTGCTAATTGCTTGCTTGATAACATTTTCAGAAAGCCGATAGTTACTATTACTTCGCAATAAATCAGTCAAACCAACTAGCTCGTTTTCAAACCGCAACATAGGCTTTGTTGTGTAAATTTCCTGTCCGGTTGAATTGATAACCGGCCCTAAAAGTCTTGTATTGTTGAGGATAGCTTCTACAGTATTCAAGATTTCGGATAAGTTCACATGAAAGAACTGAGCTTCAGTTGCTGTTATTTCATATATTTTGCGTATATCTACAATTGCATTTGATTGTGTCAGTTTTTTGATAATTAAAACTACGGGCAAGGCTTCTATAGTCGGTACATTTTCTGTATTCAGATTTTTATAAAGCTCTTCTTCAGTGTAACCTAGTTCGTTCAAAGCCATACGCCAAGTATTTATCTGACTAGCCAAAATCTTTTTTTGTTTTGGTTTTCTCGAATAAAGTGAAACTTTGTTTTTCACTTCAGGGCTACTACCTTCAAGACCCATCTCTTCTAGTTTATTATTAATACCTTCACTTCGCTTAGAAAAAAGCCTACAAATATCAAGGTTGCTCCCTGAAAATGTAAAACAATCTGTTTCATTTACCCTAATTATTTTAAAGCCTAACTCTCTTAAGCTACTGGCTAATAAAGCCCTATAAACTTGTACAGCGGCTTTTTGCCAGCGGTATATAAGGTGTGAATGCAAACTAGCCCACTTACCATCTTCTCTCAAAGTTAACCGAGAAAGAAGTGCATGCGTATGTAAATGAAAATCCCCCTCCCTTGACTCGTAATGTTTAAACAACAATGCTGCAAAGCCCTTTGTTTTTTTTAGGTTTTTACCTCCCTGCCCAGTTCTAGTAAAAGACACTTTTAACTCCAGAAACTCTAGAGCCCCTAGGACAGCTTGAAATTGGGCTTCGTCTATACGTTTTTGAAATAGATCATCAACTCGTACAAAAGCTTTAGAAATAGGTTTCGGCGCGTTAAAAACTATATCCAATATTTCTACTTTTTTACTCTTTACGGAGCCAATGAGCTGCTTGCCATGGATATCACATCCTGAAAATATATTTTTTAATTCATTAAAATACATTTTTGGCTTAAAGTTCAACGCCTTTGAAACTGCCCCCGTATAAAGAATATCTAAAGGCTTCATGTTGGTTTGATGGTCATTTTCAATGTAATAATTCAGCCGAGATTGCTTCGATATAGAAATCACTAAAGTTTAATTCCATTTTCAATTAGACGATCAATGGCCTCCTCTTTTTCATCTTCGTTCAAATTTAGCATTACAGAGATTACTTCTATCAAAAGTTGTCTTTGCCTTTGCTCCATTAGAGTTAAGTGGTTTTCTATTTTTTGTTGCTCAAAATAATTTAGGCAAGATTTGCGTATAATACTCGCTATTGTTGTCCCCTCACTTTCTGCTTTAAATTCTAATTTGCTGTAATCATCTCTTGTAAATCTTATAGTTACCGCTTTTTCTAAATTTTTACTCATAATTGAAAACCTTGATTTCTTCTTTTAAATCAATAACTTAAAACTTAATTTTAGTTGTTATGTATTACATATCGGTTTTCTTATGTTGTTGTTAAGTTTAGCTTTTTTAATTTTATTTTTTGAAAAAATATAAACCGTGCATAATGTCTAGTAATAAAGGGGGCTATTTACAGTTCACCTTTTTCTGTCATTTTTTTACGCTTAAGAAGCCATGCATCTATATCACTGGCAAAAAAACCTACTGAGCGAGAGCCAAGCAAAATAGGTTTTGGAAAATTAGGGTCTAGCCGCCAGCGCCATAAGGTACTTTTACTAACTTGTAGCTGCTCTCTGAGCTCTTTAAGCCTGATAATTTTATTTTTTAACTTCATAACTGAACCTTATTAATTAGTAACTTATACTTGCTTATGAGGAACAAGCAAAAACATAATATAAGGTTTCAAAAGTGTTTATATGGGATCATTTCAAAAATAAGTGGTATGTCGCATTTAAAGTTATTCAACCTCATTTAATTTACCTTTTAAGAAGACTTTTATAACAATATGCATACTCATTTGAAAAACTATATCCGCGGTAAATTATCTAAATGGTTTAAATGCATCACTGAATAACAGCCCTTGTTAGTTAATATTACAAAACTTGTTTTTTAACTCTGGCAATTAATAATTTACGAGTAATTTAGTGATGCCAAGCTTTTAATGCTTACCCACAATATTTCAATGGCCAGACTCACCCGTTCACCTCAACAAAAAACAGCTCCCACAGATTAATGATCAACAGATTTTTATAAACTTTTTAAACCAGTTGACGATCAACAGCCTCGCTTTAAGCCATCGGTATATCAGAATCCACCTATTTCCTTGAGCAATGAAACCTAACGGGGTAACGTTACCCCTCTCGTTAAAATGTTTTTTTATTGGTTTTGTTAACCAGAGTACCCTGTTGGCGGTCTACCAGTTCTTTTAAAACGATGTAAACTCGTTAGCTTTAGTATGTGGGTTAGTGCGTACGATTTCAGTAGCTGATTTGTTGCGATAGGTTATGGAGGGTAGTTGACCGTCAACTAGCTGCTTAGTTAGCCGTTCCAGTAGCAAGTTTGTTGCGATAGGTTATGGAGAGTAGTTGACCGTCAACTAGCTGCTTAATTAGCCGTTCCAGTAGCGAGTTTGTTGCGATAGATTATGAAGGGTAGTTGACCGTCAACTAGTTGCTTAATTAGCCGTTCCAGTAGCGAGTTTGTTGCGATAGATTATGAAGGGTAGTTGACCGTCAACTAGTTGCTTACTTAGTCGTTTCAGTAGCTGATTTGTTGCGATAGGCTATGAAGGCAATAATGCCCAACAGTTTATAAACGCCGCTGAGTCTCAGTAGCTGATTTGTTGCGATAGGCTATGAAGGATCTTTAATCAACTTCTTAATGATGTTTATGGTTCGTTTCAGTAGCTGATTTGTTGCGATAGGCTATGAAGGTCTATAAACATGACAATTTGGCCGTGTAATTTGGCTGTTTCAGTAGCTGATTTGTTGCGATAGGCTATGAAGGCCGCTACGACGCCTACGCAATCGCGCGTCAATGGTTTCAGTAGCTGATTTGTTGCGATAGGCTATGAAGGTTACCGCCACGGCCATGACTTACCTTAAGCACTTTATGTTTCAGTAGCTGATTTGTTGCGATAGGCTATGAAGGAAATCGTGACAACAGCAGCAGTAACAGGAGTACTCGTTTCAGTAGCTGATTTGTTGCGATAGGCTATGAAGGGTAATGGTTACCTCATCAGAAGCGGATATTTACATGTTTCAGTAGCTGATTTGTTGCGATAGGCTATGAAGGATTACACCGCCCGATTGTCGCGCCTTTTAGATATGTGTTTCAGTAGCTGATTTGATGCGATAGGCTATGAAGGGGCTTGGTTATGTGTGGTTTATCTTGCTCGCTATTTGTTTCAGTAGCTGATTTGTTGCGATAGGCTATGAAGGTGCTGGCCCATGCTTTAACCGGGTTAACCGCTTGTTTCAGTAGCTGATTTGTTGCGATAGGCTATGAAGGCAAAGTTTAAAGGCGAGGAAGGCTGGACGTTACCGTTTCAGTAGCTGATTTGTTGCGATAGGCTATGAAGGTTAAATACTTTGTGTAAGTGCAATTGCGGCGGCTTGTTTCAGTAGCTGATTTGTTGCGATAGGCTATGAAGGCTCGTTTTCAATGCAAGACGGTGAAACCATACAGTGTTTCAGTAGCTGATTTGTTGCGATAGGCTATGAAGGACGTTACCCCGCTTAAAGTTTTAGTTTAATTTGACGTTTCAATAGCTGATTTGTTGCGATAGGCTATGAAGGGTAAAAATTTGACTGGATGGCGGTACTGTAGAATGTTTCAGTAGCTGATTTGTTGCGATAGGCTATGAAGGTTAAAAGGTACTTCCCAGCACCTTGATCCTCTACGTTTCAGTAGCTGATTTGTTGCGATAGGCTATGAAGGTCTTTTATTTTTTTGATATTTTTCAAAATCTTAAAAGGTCTTTTTAGCCCATCATTTTCGAAAATGATTAAACTACCTAATTTACATCTTATTTTTCGAACTTTAGCGATCATTACAATATCTTAAATACTCACACTGGCTGCATTGCGCCGCTTGAGCACTACTGCTTGGCATACTCGCTTTACTCATACTTTCCCTCACTCTTTGTGTTGTTTCTATAACTTCAAGCTTTAAATTGCTACTAATTAATAACTTAAACTGTTTGTAGCCACTACCTTTTAGTAGAACACCCTGCTCAACACTAACATTAAGGTATGATGCGGCAGCCATAGCATAGGCAGTTAACTGCAACTTTTGTCCCTTGTTTGGCGCTTTTGTATCTGATTTATATTCAACAACAATACCTTCCTTAGCATTAAAACTAATTTCATCAATGTAACCATGCAGACCTAAGTTATCCTCTCTCACGTAACAATCTGTTATTCGCTTAAACGGAGACGTCAGTTCCTTGACCTGTCGCTTTTTATGTAACTGCTGCTGTGCACTATGCCACTGCTTACCTTGCTTTACCCAAGCTTGTTCAGGTGGCTCAAACTGCATAATAGTTTTATACCAAGGTATACGAGCGCAGAAGCTATATTGTCGTAAATAGCTAATTGGTATTAACCCATCAAAATATGGCATGCTGATCATACTCCGCAAAATCCATTGGATATCCATAGAAGTTAGCATTTTCGGACAATTTACTTACTAGGATGAAGGCTTTGTCTGTACTTTTGTCAAGCTCATGCTTCAAGATCCGCTTGGCTAAGGCTATATCTGCGGGTAATAAACGCCCCCACATGACAGATTTCTGTACTGATACCATACCTACGTCTTTCAGCTGATTATATAAACGAGTGCGTGCTTTATTGTTGGTAATATCATAAGCAATGATAACTTCGGTAGTTTTTGTTTTAAGCATAAGTATCACCATCTGAATAATAGTGGTCGATATTTTTGATCGTCGGCAAATAATCCACATAATCGATAACATTGTCGTTGCATTACACTTTCTAAACGCACTTTTTTCCCCCTATAGGGAATAGGATTTTCAAGTGTATTAAGGATATTAGCTGTCAGCTTTTTACGGGTTTTTGCTTTAAGTTCTGAGCCCTGTAACTCTGAGCGTAATTTAATAACAGCTCTATCTACCACCCAAGGTCGATACTCCTCCATTAAATCAAGTACCAGAGCGGGTTTTCCGGGCCGTATAGCATGGAGCGCGCCCATGTAGACTTCTAATCCTGCATTAGTGAGCGCATTCCATATCACGCTAGCCAAAATACCATAACCATAATTGAGTGCTTGATTAGCAGGATCTTGTGCGCCTCTTCCCTTTCGTGACACAAACTCTTGTCCCAACAACTGGTGTTTGGTTAACAAAGCCCAATATTGTGCGGCTGCTTGACCTTCAAGCCCCATTACTTGGCTTTGCCATTGACAGTGATAAGGTAAATGTCGAACCTTTTCGGCTAAAGTTGCGAGCTGCTCACTACAGTAGCTTGCAGCCTGCTTTTTCTCTGGTGTGCATTTTTGTTTGTGAAAGTAGAGTAACGTAGCTCTTTGATTACGGATTTTGCCATAAATGATCGCACGAGCCAGCCGGTAGCACTGTTCGCTTTGTTGTAAAAAAGTTAATTGATTTAGTCTATTTTGAACCACTGCATGTTGCGCATTACCATGTAAACAACAAAGCTCTTGCGCTCTGTCGCCTATAAAGACCTTATTCCATACCTAGCACAAGCACTCAGTAAATTTGAAGAGACACTTACACCACTTTTTTGAATGGACAAAGTATTTATTTTTCTCAGAGGGATATGTCTTTCTGGATTATCACCTTCTCTAATTACCAAGCGTTCAGAGGTTACCCCTAACGAACGACCATGTTCTTGAATGACAACGTGCTGCATTCTACCTCCTTGTTAAAGTTTTACTTGCACTAGTTGCATACTTTATGTAACTTATTAAGTGCAACAAATCAGCTGTAAAGCTGGAATCACTTTACAGTCAATTATGGCTCAAGCTCTGTATTACACACCTTGAGTCACAAAAAGCGCCTTATGGCGCTTTTTGTGATTTTGCTTCTTCTAAATTTTGCTTAGCTACTAGTTTAGCTATATGTTCAGCTTTAACTGGCAAGCCTAAAGAAACTGTTTCGTCTATATGTTGCACTTTAACGGTTTTATTTCTTTCTGCTCGGATAGCCGTATTAAGTATACTTTTTAATGTATCTGTCACTATCACACACTTTTCAGTATCATATTTATCGAAATTCAGGCTCGATCTTTTTTTCCATGCTTCAGCTTCTATTGCTCGTTTTAATAAAAGGTTTTTTTCAAACCATTGCTTAGAAACTCCCTCGATGTTTATTTGCGTATTACTTAGTACTTTAATGTTTAACAGGTCAATGTTTAGACTTAATACTTTTGCTTTTTTTTCATTTATTAAAGTTTTCACATTAATTTGCGCATCTTTAAAACTCACTTTTTCTTCTAACTCCACTAGATAACCTTTAGTTAATACTGAGCTTTCAAATGCGACTAAGGTTGGTGAGTTAAGTAATATATGCATACTTTGTGACTTAGGGACTTCGTTGTTATTAACGGGGTAATGCGTAAATTTACCTTGTTTAAATTGTAGCGCTACATTGCCTCTGGCTGTTGTCTCATTAAACATAGTGTAGTGACGCACTGGACTATGCTTATTGAACTTTTCTGTTTGACCTAAAAATGCTTGGCAGTAATTTTTCCATTGATTTAGTTGCCCAGATTCTATGACAAATTGGCCTAAATTAACTTTGGCACTTCCACCACAAATAGCTTGCCAACCATTATAAAAGTGCAGCCACTTTTGCATAAGGGGGTTATTACTTTTAAGCCTTTCTACAATATTCGGTGCCGCTTGCAAAGGGGCCTTGCTGGTATAATAAAATAATTGCCCATCACCTTTCCCAAACAACCACTTTACAGCTTTATATTCTTGAGAATTTTTATCTAAATTTGATTTTTTTGCCGTCATTAATACCGAGAACATGAGGCTTAAAATTGCGTATGAGTTTGGAGTGTAAAATTTTATTCCTTGTTTTAATTTCAATTGGTAATAAGCATGCGTGGTTAACCACTGTAATATTTCAACATTCTTATCAGCCACTTTTGCTGTAGCACGAACAAATTCACCTGCTTCGATTTCACTTTTGTAATAACCTTTAACAACGTTGCTGTTATCGACTGCCAAATCGTAAAAACGTATGCCTAATGCATTTTCGCCAAAAATTCGACGGGAAATTACTGTATGTGGTTTACTGATAGGGCCATTTTTTACAATTTTATTCGCTAAACTTGTAGGTTTTACAATTAGCTCAGGTTGCAGTTGCTCAGCCTTTATAGCCAAAGATGTAAAATTACTGGCTTTATATTCGCCTGTTTGCGCATCTACCTTAGGCCAAATTGAGCTATCACCGACGTCGATACTCAAGGCACCCTCTCCTTGATGCTGCTCAACGGCTAATGCCATTGCACACATAGCGTCGATAACATGGCTATATGGCCGTTGACTTTGACCTTTGTTCTTACAAAAGGGTGTTAAGTCCCAGTCTGTTTTAACTAATGCCTGCGTGAGTACACGGCGTAAACTGGTTGTAGAGAGTTCATCTTGGCTATTGGCTGAATATTCAAAGTAATCGAAGTTTAACTGGTTTTCGCATTGTATTATTCTGGCCTTCTGCCAAAAAGCATCTGCTAATAACTGGGCCATAAAACGTTGCGTCCCATTTACACGGCTTTTACTGCCATGCTGTATAGCACTTATTACGCCTTGCTTTAATTCATCAAACTCGTCTAAAAATAATGCGTGCCTAAATGCTACCTGCTGAACTGGCGTTAGTGCTATGAATTGACGGTATTGGCCAAAAACAAACTTGGCTTTATTGCTATCCCAAAGAGTTGCATATAGATGCGCTTTAATTAGCTCTGGATCGGTCGTATTAAAATGCGCTTGCAGATACTCTTTACTTAAATCTTTCAGAGATAGTAGCCGATTTTGTTTAACTTTACGGTTACCAGTAACGCTGGATGCTATTAGATTAGCTTCATCATTAAGTACGCCGAATACACCTGAACGAGGAATAATATGGTCTATATCTGATTTGGAGAAATTAATTACCTCCCCTGTATATGGACAAAGTTGCTTGCCAGCATTAAATATACGCTCTTGCTTTTGAGTGAAGTACTTCTCGTCTTCTGGCAGTCGTTGCTGCTTATTTTTTCCTTGACCCTTTAAAGCATGCAAGTTAGCACTAAAGTCAAAGCGGTTTTGCTCTAATACTAACGGTAATGAAACTCTATGACCTTGTTTTAAAATACCCTCAAGCTCAGGCCATAGATAATTTGCAATATGATGAGCCTGATGATTTAACAAACGCTTTAAGCCCCCATCTATCAATCGCAGGCTCATTGTGGATAACCTAGATGCTTGCGCAAATCCATTACTAATCTGCATCCTAGCTGCATTATCAGCGCTGCATAGAGGACAAGTTTTACCAAAGCCACTGCGTTCGATATTAAACAATAGACTATGTAATTGCGCATATGTGAACAAGCTTTTATTGCGATTAAAAAAATAGTTTTGTTGAGATGTATCTTGGAAGAAATATACTGCAAGCTTTTGAGTTACCTCTTGAGCTTTACTGGCTAACTTTTGCAACTTCGGCTCACTGACTATAGCTGCTTGTAGGTCTATTCCGTAATCTTTTTGTGCTTTATGCGCATCTTTTGCTAGTGTTATAACCCCTTTGGCTGCGCTTTTTATCTGTTCAGCAAGTTTCTCTAACGATATTGCTTCATCATTCGTACTGATTGTAAATAGTTGCTCTTGCTCTAAACCAAGTAATTGCAATACATCACCAAGCGCTTGGTGCTTTAATTGCTTAGGTTTGTGCTGACAAACTTGCAATAACTTACGATTTTTTTGCCATTTATTCAGCTCCGAATTTTGTTTATTGTCTCGGTGAATAAAGTAGCGGCCCTGCTTAGTTCGTCGGCGGGTCTGATAGTATAGATTTATCAAGTGCCAAAATTCGCTTGGCTCAGGCTGGCTGGTACACTCTACTTTTAAATTACTTGGTAGCCAGCTCTTCTCTAATAAACTTGCAAGGTTTGCCTCTGCTTTATCTGTACTTTTCCCCTTTCTTTTTAACTGATTGATCTGCTTTAACTTGCCCCAGATCTCACTTAATTTATAGGGGCACTGCTTAGCACTTGTATCAAAAACGAATTGCAAGCTTCTAGCTTGCAATTCTAATACACCATTTTGCTTTTCTGACTCAACAAGTACATTCCCTTCTTTACTAATTTTGCTACGTAATCTTGTTTGATAATTGCTAAGCGCCTGCTGCATTTTCCCACAAGAGCTAGAAAGCTGTACTAACCATTTTTGCCACTCTGGGTACTGTGATGTTAATGTTTCGGTATTGAGTAATAGGGTTTGGCAATAAGGCGGCTTACGGTTAGTATGCGATTCGTATGGCGCAATTGTATGCTCAGGATTGGTTTGCAGTAGAAACTGTAATATTTTTTTGGGATTCGCTTGGGTGTAAGCTTTCAGAGTTTGCTTAAATTTTTTCCTTTCTGGAGTGTTTGCATCTGTTCCTTGCCAGAGCTTTAATACCCAGTGGCTAATATGTTGGTTAAGTATCGCATCAATCTGGTCATAGGTTAATTTATCATCTAAAGATTTATGAATACGATTAAGTAGTTTCAAATCAAAATTATTTACATGGCAAAGTAGCGACCAAAACACTCTGATAAACTCACCCTGTTTATAACCTTTTGCATGGGTTAACGCATTAAAGAGCCTTTTAAATTTTTTGTCTTCACTTTTAGACATATGCTCGATGTCGTGATGAATAGCTTTAAAGTAATCTCGGCGATGTTTTGCTCCCGTTACCTGCGCTTTTTCATTTTTTAAGTCTTTAACAACTTTTAGAAGTAAAGCTTGAGGAGAGTTTTTCTTTTTATTATCAATACTCTCTAAATGTTGTTGCAACTCTTCAAGCTCGAAAACTCGTAATTGTAATAAACTCTCTTCGATCTCTGAGAAGTTTAGCTGATCAAATACAGGTGAAGCGTTAGCCTCAATCAAAAAAGCTTGTAATGCGATCCAGTGCTCTTGCTCTACCTGTTTAACAGCCGTAAAGTCAATTTCTGATTCATGATAATTATAGCCACGGCGATTTAAAAAATGATTAATAGCTTCTTGATGGCCTTGTGTTTTAAAGTTATGTACATGCTCGAGTAAAAATAAGAAAAGTTTTTTGGCTTGCTTCTTTCGTTTGCGACAGCGGATAGCATGGCGGGTGGCTGTTCTGTTTATTTGAAGAAATTGGTAACCACCATTCATTATATTTGGAACTTGTGCAACAAAAGCTTTTTTCAAAACTTTATTCTTTTTATCAAAATCTGCTAGTTTTGTATTTGCTGCATAACTAAGATTAAACACTCCCGTGTTTTTTGCACCAAGGTCGAGGGCTATAGGATATAACCAGTCCATATTTACTTCCTGTAAGATAGAGTTATTTTTGTTTATAAATACTTTAAATTACCAAATGATTACTAATATTTATAGCGGATAATTGATTAAAAGCATTACTACTTAACTATAAAGTCAGAGAGGCTTTTATGATAGCGTTGATTTATATGTGAATTCTTCTACTTATTATCCACAGGCTATAGGAGAGTCAATTGGCCCTTTAAGTAACAAATCTCAGCCCGACACAGGATTTAATTTTCAACTACAGCAAAACTAAGTTCTTAAAGTGTGAGTTAATGCCGCTTTTAAATATTACAGTCCGCATCAAATATGTTATAAATTAATATAACGATTATAAATAATTATAAAATTATAAATAAAAGTAATGTAGAGAATAAACTCATTAGGTTTTTAAATAAAAAAACTAAAAAATCAAAATACTTGCGTGTCATGGATGACACGTAACTCGTCATGGTTGGCACGCAACGCGTCATAGTTGGCACGGAGTGTGTCATAGTTGGCACGGAGTGTGTCATAGTTGGCACGGAGTGTGTCATAGTTGGCACGGAGTGTGTCATGGTTGACACTGAATATGTCACGATTAGCACCTCTGAAGAGCCTTTCAAACTCAAATTATAAAACTACATCTCCAGACAGCCTTTATTAACGCTAAGCTTTCAATTAATTTAAAACATGCCTTACACTTAAATAAATACTCATGAATGAAAAGAACATCTCCTCTATTCTTTCTGAATTATGCTAAGATCATACTTTACTTCATGGCTTAGAATTGGTTTTATATACCAAACCATAGTACCTCCTACAATCGGGGGTAGATTTTGGGGTATAAATTAAGAATTATCTCTCAAAGCCTTTAAAAGCAAGTAGGTGGGCGGCATGATGTGATCATCCTCCTTTAAGCACCTTGCTTATATAAAAACCCAGCTTCGGCTGGGTTTTTGCTTTTTAATACAAGCCTATTGTTATTGCTTAATTTATCTCCACATCTATACCATGAGTTATTGGATTAAAGGTAAAAGGATTTGCTTAATAATAATGAAATAATCATCTTCTTTATTTTGGTATCACTTATAACAGGGTTAGTGGTATTTATTGCTTGGATTATGCTTAAGCTCGTTATATGGGGTAAGAGCATGTCTAAAGGAGCGTATTTATTTTTAGCATTTTTTCCACTAATTTCACTTATGCCTATTCCACCCCCTACTTATGAAAATGTTCAAAAGGCCAAGCAAGAGCAGCGTAAACGAAAAGAAGACTCAGGTGACGACCCTACTAATGAAGATGAGTAAGCCAGTTTAGCTACGTAAATTAAAACACTCTTTAAGGACGCTTTAAGCATGCTCTAAGGTTTAAAATAGAGTGAACCCTTTTACTACTAACCCTATATGCGAAGCCAATGTATAACGTACAACCCCCCTTAAAATAAGCTTTAATAAACATTTACCTATACTATTCAACCCTGTATTGATATGTGAAAATACACCGACATAAAACAACTTTAGGTTTTTAAGTTATGCCAAAGCAGCATATAGGTAGTATTGCTCTTGTTGTAAAAGACTATGACGAAGCAATCGCATTTTATACAAAAAAATTAAGCTTTGAATTAGTGGAAGATACGGATTTAGGTGATGGAAAACGCTGGGTGTTAATAACTCCACCCAACTCAAATGGCACACACATATTACTTGCACAAGCAACAGAGCCAGAGCAGTTTAACGCTGTTGGCAATCAAGCAGGTGGCCGTGTGTGGCTATTTTTAAACACTGACAACTTTTGGCGCGACTACGAAAGCATGCTAGAAAATGGCGTAGTATTTCATGAGCAGCCTCGTAATGAGCCTTACGGTACGGTGGCCGTATTTGAAGATCTCTATGGTAACAAATGGGATCTTATTCAACAGAGCTAAATACTTAGTTGATTAACGACCTGACTATTTGAAATAAATCCGAGGGTAGCATGCCGCGCTGCCCTTGCTCTTCAGCCGCAACTTCACCAGCTCGAGCATGAAGAGTTACCCCGTATCGCGCTGCTTCGTCGATACTAAGCCCTTGAGCAAGCAATGCACCAATAATACCTGTAAGTACGTCGCCACTCCCTCCAACGGCAAGTGCTGCGTTGCCATTTTCACACACCCAAGTGTTTTTACCGTTATCAATTAAAGAGCCAGCGCCTTTTAATATGCAAGTAGCATTATACCGTTTTGCGCATAGTCGCACGCTTCCAAACCTATTTGACTCTATTTCAGAGGTGTTTTTGCTAATGAGCCGAGCCGCCTCACCAGGATGCGGAGTAAGGACACATTGAGCCAATGTATAAGCACTTGCATTTTCAGCTAATAAATTAAGTGCATCAGCATCAAGTACAAGCGGCGTATTGTGCTCTTGGCAATAGTGCATTACAGTGCAAAACGTTTTTTTAGCCCATTCATCCTGCCCAAGTCCAGGGCCAAGTACAACACAACTTGCCCACTCTAAAGCCTGTTCAAGGTTTTCACTCATGACCATTAACTCTGCCCTACCTATGCTTATTGGCATAATAGAACTTTGGTGCGTATAAGCCTTCACCATCCCTGCACCTGCTCGTAGCGCAGCTTCACTACTGAGCCTGATTGCACCCGCAGTACCTTGGTTGCCCCCTACGCATAATAACTTGCCATGATTGCCCTTATGGCTATTTAAAGCCCGAGAGCCCAAGCGATTAAAGCTATCTATATTTATCAAGTGAGCACAAGGTGAAGCGAGTTCACTAAAAGTATCTTCAATTGCTAATTCATCGAGAATCAACTTACCGGCATGCTGTTTACCTGTCCCTGTAGAAAGGCCTTGTTTAGTTGCAATAAAAGTAACCGTTTTTGTTGCCTGAATAGCTGCACCTAATACTTCACCTGTATTTGCATCAATCCCTGAGGGAACATCAATACTTAAAACAGGCTTTTCGCTTTGGTTGATGGCGGTAATAATCTCACAATAATTTTCGCGAACAGGTGAATTAAGCCCAGTACCTAGTAACCCATCAATCACACAGTCACAGCAATCTAAATCACTCTTTGCAAACTCGTTAACTATGCCACCAGTATCAAGCCATAGCTGCTTTGCTTTAGCAGCATCACCACTGAGTGTTTTTGCAGGATCTATAGCGCAAACTTTAACCTCTGCGCCAAAGTCCTTAATTAAACACGCGGCTATGTAAGCATCACCCGCATTATTGCCATTACCTACAATAATTAAAGTAAGCTTAGCGTTAAAAGACTGCCACTGCTTATATACGGACTCTCCCGCTCGCTGCATTAAAGTAAATAAATCTATTCCACATTGCTTAGCCGCCTCTCCCTCATAAGAGCGAATCTGCTCTTTTGTGTAAATATGCTTTTGTTTATTTAACATAGAAACTCGCCATAAATAAGTGTGTAGATGCTCTATAACTATAGCTTGGGATAAAAAAGCACTTTTCAATAGCAGATTTAGCATGCTAAACAGCTATTAAAGCTGAAATTGAAGGCTTTAATACAAAGAGTGTGAGTTCTGTGGTGTGTTTTATCCGCGGGTTTCGTGATACTCAACCCACGCTACGGAGGTGGTGGAGGCTGTGCGAATAATATCTGGAATGTATTTTCACTTTTTTGCAGACGTAAAAAAGCCCGGCTCTTTCGAGTCGGGCTTTCTTGTATTTGGAGCCTGGCGATGTCGTAGTGCCCACAGCGGTAGAGAGTCACATAGCAAATGGGACATTATCATTGTGTCGGGTCGGCCTTCCGTGGGGCTCGCCTTCGAGCTGTTTTGTTTGAATACTGAGTTTGGCATGGGTTCTTGGTTATTTACTAAACTCCAGACAGCAAAAAACCCGTCACATCGCTGTAACGGGTTTCTCTTATTTGGAGCCTGGCAATGTCCTACTTTCACATAGCAAATGCTACACTATCATCGGCGCTGTTTCGTTTCACTACTGAGTTCGGCATGGGGTCAGGTGGGTCCAAAACGCTATGGTTACCAAGCAAATATGGTGCAAAGGATTAAGGACAAGCACGTAGTGCTACTATTTCCTTTGCGCAAGGTGCCTCAATGTTAACGCTACGCGCTAAGAGTCACCTCATAAATTTGGAAAACTCTGATAATATTTTTTAAGTCTAAATATCTATCTACTTTAGCTATTAACTTCTGTCGCTTGTTTCTGTCACAAAACGCGTTTGGCGTTGTATGGTTAAGCCTCACGGGTAATTAGTACAAGTTAGCTTAATGGCTCACACCACTTCCACATCTTGC